>DASQSR010000392.1:0-6589 GCA_035642295.1 Allostellaceae bacterium
CGCTGTCTGGGCGCCGCCTTCGCCTCCGTCCCTGTGATCCCCGTCACTGCCCGCGCCCTTTCTGTCCTCACCCCCTTGAGATAGTGCTGCCGATCCTCCATGTAAAGAGAACAGAACCGTATCGTTTCGTTTTTGTCGCAGGAGGGACGATCATGCTGGACGAGACCTCGCAAGAGTGGAGAGAAGAGCTGCCGGGGTCCCACCCGGGCTCTCCGGCGGCGGGTCCGGGGAGTCCGGGGACAGGGCTCCGGCCCGGCCCGGTCCTTGAGGGGGAGCCGGCTCGCGCCCCGCAAGTTCGGCCCGCGAACGACCGCGTCGTGAGGCGCCGGTTCGGCCGGCATCCGGTCCGGCTTGCCGTGGGGCTGTTCGGCTTTCTGGTGGCGGCGGCGGTCGGGTACCTCTACTGGGACAACGCCCGGCATTTCGAGACCACCGACGACGCCTTCATCGCCGCGCGCCAGTTCGCCATCGCGCCCAAGGTCTCGGGCTATCTCACGGCGGTTCCCGTCACCGACAACCAGCACGTCGCCGCCGGCGCGGTGATCGCCCGCATCGATGAGCGCGACTACCGCACCGCGCTCGCCCAGGCGCAGGCGCAGCTGGCCGCGGCCCAATCGACCATCGAGAGCATCGATGCGCAGATCGCCGTGCAGCAGGCCCAGATCGAGCAGAGCCAGGCGCAGGTCCAGCAGACCGAGGCCACCCTCGTCTTCGCGCAGGAGCAGGCGTCGCGGTTCGACATTTTGGCGCATGCCGGCGCGGGCTCGGTGCAGAGCGCGCAGCAATACAGTTCCCAGCTCCGCCAGCAGCAGGCGGCGCTGAAGACGGCGCAGGCGGCGGTCGTGGCGGCAGAGCGCCAGGTTGCCGCGCTCAAGGCGCAGCGCGCCACCGCCGAGGCGCAGGTGGCGCAAGCGACGGCGCAGCGCGACCAGGCCGAGCTCAACCTCTCCTACACGACCGTCACCGCTGCCCAGCCGGGCCGCGTCGTCGAGCTGACGGCCGCCGTCGGCCAGTATGTGTCGGCCGGCACCGACCTCACCATGTTCGTGCCGGACGACATCTGGGTGACGGCGAATTTCAAGGAGACGCAGCTCGATCACATGCGGCCCGGCGACCCCGTCGCGATCCGCATCGACGCCTATCCGGAGCGCCTCATCCACGGCCATGTCGCCAGCGTCCAGCCCGGCTCGGGCACCGCCTTCTCGCTGCTCCCGGCCCAGAACGCCACCGGCAACTACGTCAAGATCGTGCAGCGCGTGCCGGTCAAGATCATCATGGACGACCCGCCGACCGATGTCGCGCTCGGCCCCGGCATGTCGGTGGACCCCACCGTGCGCGTCAATCCCGCGCCCTCGCTCTACGAGCGGCTCCGGGGGTGGCTGTGAGCGCCCGCGGGATCGGGGCCGGCGCTCCCGCCGCCGCGGGCCGCGCCCCCGTCAATCCGTGGGTGATCGCGATGCTCGTCGCGCTCGCCACCTTCATGGAGGTGCTCGACACCACCATCGCCAATGTCGTGCTGAATTACATCGCCGGCGGCCTGGGCGTCAGCGAGGACGAGGCGTCCTGGGTGGTGACGACCTATCTCGTCGCCAACGCGGTCAGCCTGACGGCGAGCCCCTTCATCGCCCGGAGGCTTGGCCGCAAGTCCTTCTTCATCATCTGCCTGGCGCTGTTCACGCTGAGCTCGGTGCTGTGCGGCTACGCCTGGAACTTGGATTCGCTGTTGTTCTTCCGCATCCTGCAGGGGATCGGCGGCGGCGGCATGGTGCCGGTCTCACAGGCGATCCTGGCGGAGGCCTTGCCGCCGGAGAAGCGCGGTCAGGGCTTCGCCCTGTTCGGCGTCGCCGTCGTGGTGGCGCCGGTCGTCGGACCGACGCTCGGCGGCTGGCTCGCCGATAACTGGTCATGGAGCTGGTGCTTCCTGATCAACGGACCCGTCGGCGTGATCACGATCGCGGCGATCGCGGCGGTCCTGCGCGAGAGCGAGGGCGCGGTCGCGGAGCGCCAGCGGCAGCGGCAACAGGGCCCCGGTTTCGATTTCGTCGGCTTCGTTCTGGTCGCGACCTTCCTCGCCGCGCTTGAGCTCGTGCTCGACCGCGGCCTCGAGGACGACTGGTTCGGCTCCAATTTCATCGTCTCCGCCGCCATCGTCTGCGCACTCGCCTTCCTGCTCACGATCCCGTGGGAGATGAGCCGGCGGAACCCGGCGATCGATGTCCGGATGCTGGCGACGCGCCAGTTCGGCGCTTCCTTCGTGGTGATGCTGGCGACCGGTGCCATCCTCTATGCGACGACGAACGGTGTCCCCGAGCTGGTGCAGCAGGATTTCGGCTACACGGCGACCTGGGCCGGGCTCGTGCTCTCCCCGGGCGGCATCGTCACCATGGTGATGATGTTCGTCGTCGGCCAGCTGTCGAACCGCGTCCAGCCCAAGTATCTGATCATCGTCGGAGCGATCATCATCGCGCTGTCGATGTACGACATGACCAATGTTTACGGCGACCTCGGCTTCTGGTTCTTGGCGCGCTCGCGGATGCTGCTGGGGCTGGGGCTGCCGCTGATCTTCGTGCCGATCATGACCGCATCCTTCGACGGCATTCCGCCGCAGAAGACCGACCAGGCCTCGGCCATGATCAATGCGGCGCGCAACACCGGCGGCTCCATCGGCATCTCGATCTTCTCCAACGTCCTGAACCATCGCGAGCAGTTCCATCAGAGCCGGCTCGTCGCCGATACGATCCCGTCGAGCGTGCAGTATCAGCAGACGCTGCAACAGGCGACGCACTATTTCGCCGCCCAGGGCAGCCTGCCGCCCGCGGCGCACCAGCAGGCCCTCGACTGGATCGGCCAGCAGCTTCAGACACAGGCGTCTTTCCTCGCCTATATGGACGCCTTCTGGGTGCTGATGGTCCTCGCGCTGGCAGCCGTGCCGCTCGCGCTCGCCCTGCGCAACGTCAAGCTCGGCGGCGCCGCCCCGATGGCGCATTGACGCCAAGGGGAGCAGGCACCGGTTTAGGACGCGTGGGCGAGGGCAGAAGAGCCTGGGAAGACCGGCTCGAGCACGCGATCGGCGCCGAAGCGGATGCGCACCGCCGTGCCGGCGCGCAGCCGGCTCTCGATCGCGAGCTCGGCGCCGTGCAGCTCGACCAGCGACTTCACCAGCGGCAGGCCGAGGCCGGTACCCTCATGCTTGCGGGTATAGGCGTTCTCGACCTGGGCGAAGGGTGTCAGGGCCACGGCGATGTGCTCTTGCGTCATGCCGATGCCGCTGTCGGCGACGGTCAGATCGACGCCGCCGATGGGGCAGAGGTTGACCTTCACGCCGATGGTCCCGCCGGCCGGCGTGAATTTGAGGGCGTTGGACAGAAGGTTGAGCAGGATGTGGCGCAGCGCGCGGGGATCGGCGCGGAGAATCACCGGCTGCTCCGGCAGCTCGCTGTCGAGCCTGAGCTGCGCCGTGTGCGCGCGCTCTCTCACCACGCGCAGCGCCACCTCGATCACCGATTTGAGCTCGACCGGTTCGTCGCGCAGCGTCATCTTGCCCTGCTCGACCTTGGCCATGTCGAGCACGTCGTTGATGGTGGCGAGCAGCTGGTGCGCGGCGCTGTGAATGTCGGTCATGTATTCGCCATACCGCGGCGGCTCGATCTTCCCGAAGGTGCCGTTCTGCATCAGGTCGGTGAAGCCGATGATGGCGTTGAGCGGCGTTCGCAGCTCGTGCGTCATGATGGCGAGGAACTGCGATTTGGACTCGTTCGCCGCCTCGGCGCGATGGCGTGCTTCCTCGAGCTCGCAATTGCGCCGCTGCGTGCGCGCCATGCTGAGCCGCAGCAGCGACAGCGCGCTGGCGACGCCGGCGTAGCGGCCGTCGCGCGTGACGATGAAGCCGCGCAGCAGCGCCGACGGCTTCTCGTTGGCGATCGTCGCCTCAAGCTCGTCGACGCTGGTCGTGTGGTCGACGATCAGCGGCTGGGCATCCATCAGATGCGTCACCGGCTTGTCGGCATAGAGCGCGTTGCCGTATTTGTGCGCGAGGCTCAGCATGAAGGTGGTGCGATAGATGAGCCCGACCGGCTTGCCCTTGGCGACGACCGGGATCGAGATCAGTTCGGCGTCGGCGCGGAAGCGCTCATAGGCCGCGCCATTTTTCGTCGCCGGCGTCGCCGGCGCGACGTCGAGCAGCAGGTCGGCCAGGCCGGCATCGCTCGTGGCATCGGGTGGGGCCGAGGGGGGAGGCGGCAAGAGCATCCGGCAGGGTCGGTTTTGGGGCGTTGCGGACGCTAGGACCGCACCCGCTAATTCTTCGTAAATAAAAATGAATATGTAGCCGGCGATCTCCACATCTCCGTGGTGGAATTGCCCTGGTCCGACAACCGGACCGAGAAGACGCGGCAATTATGACGCTGAACTTTCAGTTTTGTTGCGCCGGCGCCCAACGGGCGAGAGCGCGGCAGCCGCGCCGAGGCAGCGGGACGCGTCGGCCGTAACCGGACGGGAGCGTGGTCAAATGCCGTGGACTCCGGCTGACGCCGAAAGGCACACGCGCAAGGCGACAACCGCGGCGCTGCAAGAGCTGTGGGCGAAAATCGCCAACGAATGCCTGGAGCGCACCGGCAACGAAGGCCGTGCGATCCGGGAGGCCAACGCCGTGATCGCGCGGCAGGCGGACGCCGATTACGAGGCGCCGTGAATTTCGCCTGGTTCGCCTTCGTCTTCGGTTTCGCCGGTTCCTTTGCCGCCGTCGCTTCGTTCGGCGTGCCGAGTTTGGCGAGTTCCTGCGTCGCCGCGTTCGCTTGCGGTGTGTCGGGCGCGACCTGCTTGACGCGCTGCCAATCCTCCCGCGCGCCGGCAGAGTCGCCCTTGAGGCTGCGGATGATGCCGCGCTCAAGCAGCCCCGTCGGCGAGTTGGGCGCGAGCGACAGCCCGTGCTGCACGTCCTGGAGCGCGAGGTCCAGCGCGTTCACCGCCCGATAGGCGGCGCCGCGATAGATATAGGCGTCGGCGCGGTCGGGCGAGAGGTCGATGGCGCGGTTGAGATCGTCGAGCGCATCCCACCATTGCTGCATTCCGGCATAGGCCTCGGCGCGGTCGATCAGCAGGTCGGCGTTATCGCCGTTGAGCTGGATCGCGGCGTCGAACGCCGCCTTGGCGCGGTCCGGCCGCAAGGCGTCGAGCCAGGCTTGGCCCGCCTGGTCGAGCACCTGGGCGCGCGCCCCGGTCGGCATGCCCATCATCGCCGTCGCCAGCGTCTGGAAGCGGTCGGCCGCCCCGGCATAGTCGTGGAGCGCGAACAGCGCCATGGCGACGCAGTGCTCGGCATAGAAGCCGCCGCCCTGCTGCGCCCACAGCTTGGCGCGGTCGAGCCCTTCCTGGGGATGCGCCTCGACGAAGGTGACGCAGCGGTCATGCAGCACGGCGAGGTCGGAGGACGCCTGGCCCTGCGCTGCCGCGGGTCCAGCGGGCAGCGCCGCTGCGGCAAGCATGAGGGCAGCGGCAAGGCCGAAGAAGGCGGCTCTGGGGGCAGGGGAGCGTCCTCTCGCAGACATCGATCACCGGCGTCAATGAACAGCATCACCAATCGCCGCCATCATGATCGGACCCCTGCGCAGGAGGCAAGCCTCGAAGACGCCGCCTCCACGGTGATAACATTCCCGCCCTTGGCGGCAGGGACGGGGCCGCGGCCGAAGGAGCTTTGCGTGGCGACATCGACACTCCGGAATGCGCCGATGCCTTGTGGCACGCTCTTCTGCTTCGGCCTCGGCTACAGCGCCGGCTTTCTCGCCCGCGATCTCGCCGCCGAGGGCTGGCGCATTGCCGGGACCAGCCGCGACGGCGCCGCCGGCGCGGGCGGCTTCCCCGTCCGCCGCTTCACCCGCGGCGCGCCGCTCGCCGATCCCGCCGCGGCGCTTTCCGGCACGACGCATCTCCTCGTCTCGGTGCCGCCCGACGAGGAGGGCGATTCCGTCCTCGACGAGCATGGCCCGGACATCGCCGCGCTCCCCGGCCTTGCCTGGGTCGGCTATCTCTCGACCACCGGCGTCTATGGCGATCGCGGCGGCGGCTGGGTCGACGAGACCTCGGCGCTCATTCCCACCGGCGAGCGCGGCCGGCGCCGCGTCGCGGCGGAAGCGGGCTGGCTCGCGCTTCACCACCGCGCGGGGCTGCCGGTGCATGTCTTTCGCCTCGCCGGTATCTACGGCCCCGGGCGCAGCGCGCTCGACACGGTGCGCGAAGGCCGCGCCCGGCGCATCGACAAGCCGGGACAGGTGTTCTCGCGCATTCATGTCGCCGATCTCGTGGCGGTGCTGCGCGCCTCGATGGCGCGGCCCGATCCCGGCGCGGTCTACAATGTCGCCGATGACGATCCGGCGCCGCCCGAGGCGGTGATCGCCGAGGCCTGCCGGCTGCTCGGCGCGCCGCTGCCGCCGCTGGTGCCCTTCGCCGACGCCGGGCTCACGCCGATGGCGCGCAGCTTCTACGACGACAACAAGCGCGTCAGCAATCGCCGCATCAAGGAGGCGCTCGGCGTGCGCCTCCTCTATCCCGGCTACCGCGACGGCCTCGCGGCGCTGCTGCGCCAAGCCTCGGG
>DASQSR010000393.1:0-6322 GCA_035642295.1 Allostellaceae bacterium
CGAAGGTCACACGGTGGAAACCAAATGGGACGACCTCCACCTCGCTTATTTCTCCGGCTTTGCCATGTGGAACTATCTCACCTCCCCATTTCTCTTCGCAGAGCAGGGTTTTGCGGTGGAGGAACTCCCGCCGCGTCGCGAGGCCGGCGAAGAGCGTCGCCGAATGAAAGTCACCTTTCCCCGCGCGATTGCGACGCACTGCCGCGAGCAGGTGTTCTATGTGGACGACGACGATCTCATCGCCCGGATCGATTACGTTTCCGACGTATCGGGCGGTGTCCGTGCCGCTCACTACCTGTCGGACTACCGAGATTTCGGCGGAATCAAGTTCGCGACCAAACGGCGCGCCTACTTCCGAAACCCGGACGATACTCCGAACCTCGAGCGTCCACTCGTCGCCATCGATATCGCGGCAATTCAGCTCTCATGAAAAGCGGCACCGATAAAAAGGGACGATGAGAGGCTGACTCGAACCAGCGGCAATTTTCATGAAGCGGAAGGAGCGCATCATGGGACAACCGGTCACGGTCGTTACCGGCGTCGGCCCCGGCACGGGCGCGGCGCTGGCGCGGCGTTTCGCGGCGGGCGGCCATCGGGTCGCGATGCTGGCGCGCAATGCCGAGCGCCTCGCCCGGCTCGAGCGCGAGATCGCGGGAAGCAAGGCCTATGCCTGCGATGTCTCGGACGCGGCGCAGGTGGCGGCGGTTGCCGAACGCATCGAGCGCGAGCTCGGCGCGCCGGACGTGCTGGTGCACAACGCGGTGGGCGGCGCCTTCGGCTCGTTCCTGGAGATCGACCCCGCGGTGCTCGAGCGCAATTTCCAGGTCAACACCATGGGCCTGCTCTATCTCGCGCGCCGCTTCGCGCCCGCCATGGTCAGCGCCGGCCGCGGCAGCATCATCGTCACCGGCAACACCTCGGCGCTGCGCGGCAAGGCCGGCTTCGCCGGCTTCGCACCGACCAAGGCGGCGCAGCGCATCCTCGCCGAAGCGATGGCGCGCGACCTCGGACCCAAGGGCGTGCATGTCGCCTACATCGTGATCGACGCCGTGATCGATCATCCGCGCCAGCGTGAGCGCTTCAAGGACAAGCCGGACGAGTTCTTCGCCAAGCCCGCGGCGATCGCCGAGGAGGCCTGGCACCTGGTGCAGCAGGATCGCAGCGGTTGGTCCTTCCTGGCGGAGCTGCGGCCCTATGGCGAAACGTGGTGAGCCCCCATGGCAGCGGCGCTGCGTATCTTCTCCTACCTGCCCAATCCGCGGATCTGGAAGGCGACGATCGCGGCGCGGCTCTGCGGCATCGAAGTGGAGGTGCGCGGCGCCGCGCCCGGCGAGCTGGCGCAGTGGCTGTGGGATTTCGACGCTCGCCCGTTGGCCGAGGTGGCGCCCGAGGGGCTTGCGACCCTCGAGCGCGCGGGGCGCGTCGGCTTCAGCCGCCGCAGCAGGCTCTACAAGACCGACGCCTTCCTCGACGCGCATCCCTTCGGCACCGTGCCTGCCGCGTTCAGCCCGGACGGTCGCACGGGCATCTTCGAGAGCAACAGCATCATGCGCGCCGTGGCGCGGCTCGGGCAGGAGCGCTTCGCGCTTTATGGCCGCGATGCCTATGAGGCGTCGCGCATCGACAGCTTCCTCGATGCGAGCCTGGTGTTTGCGCGCGACTCGCAGCTCTATCTGCTGGCGCTGCGCGGCGCGGTCACGTCGGAGCTGCATGCGCGCATGCGCGAGAGCTTCGAAGCCTATCTCATCGGCATCGAGCGGGCATTGGCGCCGGACCGCCGGTTCCTGGTTGGTGACGGAATTTCGCTCGCCGACATCTGCTTCGTCGCGGAGCTGTGCCTCTTCCACAACGAGCGCGCGCGCCAGGAAGCGCTCGCGGCAGCCGGGCTGAAGCTCCTGCTGGATGACGATTTCGCCCGGACCTATCCGCGCGCCGCGGGCCATTTCCAGCGTCTCGTCGCGCATCCCGCCGTCGCGCCGGACGCCGCCGGCTACCTGGAAAAGATCGAGCGGAGCAGCGCCCGGAGCGGGTAGGCACAACAACCTGATGGAGGAAGCCCATGTCTATCGTCACCTATGAGAAGGACGGCGCCGTCGGCGTCGTCACCCTGGCGAAACCGCCGCACAATCTCATCGACAACGCGCTGCTCGACGGGCTGCTCGGCGCCTATGAGCGCGCCGTGGCCGAGGGTTGCCGGAGCATCCTGCTGCGCAGCGGCATGCGGCATTTCTGCGCCGGCGCCGATGTGAACGGCTTCACCGATGGCGGCAGGCGGCGCGACCAGAAAGGCTTCGAGCAGCTCATCGGCGCGCTGGAGAACGTGCCCGTGCCGACGGTGGCCGCGGTGCATGGCGCGGCGCTCGGCGGCGGCTTCGAGCTGGCGCTCGCCTGCGACCTGATCGTGGCGGCGGATACGGCCTCCTTCGGCATGGCGGAGGCGTCGCTGGGCCTCATCCCGCTGCTCGGCGGGGTGCAGCGCGTGGTCCAGCGCGCCGGCCCGGCGCGCGCCAAGGAGATGGCGATGTTCGGCCGACGGCACGATCCGGCGGCGCTCGAGCGCTGGGGCGTCATCAACCTGGTCGTTGCCGAGGCGGAGCTCGCCAGCGCCGCGATGTCCTGGGCGCGCCAGCTCGCCGCCGGGCCGACCGTGGCGCTGCGCAGCATCAAGACGCTGGCGAACCTGGCGGCCCGCCACGGCATCGCCGGCGCCGATGCGCGGCAGGCCGAGATGAACGACCAGATGTGGGCCAGCAACGACCAGAAGCGCGGGCTGGCGGCCTTCGCGGCGACCGGCCCCGGCTCCGCCGTGTTCGAGGGCAATTGAGATGAGCGCGCCACTTGAGGGGCTGAGGGTGATCGACTTCACCCGCGTCCTCGCCGGCCCGCATTGCACCAAGACCCTGCGCGATCTCGGCGCCGACGTGACCAAGATCGAGCCGCCGGCGGGCGATGCCGGACGCAACGGCGTGCCGATCATCAACAACCTGTCGGTCTATTACACGCAGCAGAATGCGGGAAAGCGCAACCTCAGCATCGACCTCAACTGGCCGGAGGCTCGCGCGATCGTGCGCGACCTGTGCCGCGATGCCGACGTCATCGTCGAGAATTTCCGCCCCGGCACGCTGGCGCGCTTCGGCCTCGGCTACGAGCAGGTACGCGACTTCAATCCGGCCATCGTCTACGTGTCGATCAGCGGCTACGGACAGACCGGCCCCTGGCGCAACCGGCCGGCCTTCGCACCGACCGTGCAGGCGGAAACCGGGCTCACCCACATCCTCGAGCAGCATTACGGCGAGGCCCTCACCGAGCTGCGCAATGACGCTTGCAGCCATGCCGATCTCTACACCGGGCTGCAGGGGGTGATCGCGGTGCTGGCAGCGCTGCAGCACCGCGCCCGTACCGGCGAGGGGCAGCATGTCGACGTCTCCATGGCCGCCACCATGCTGTCGGTCAACGAGCGCGCCGGCGCGCAGCTGTCGGGGATCGACACCAAGGGCGAGCCGCCGGCGCTGAGCGCGCCGGAGTCGCATATCTACGACCTGCCGGACGGAAGGCGCGTCACCATTGCGGCGAGCCCGATCTACACGCCGATGTTCGTGCGCTACTGCGCGATGATGCGGCGGACGGACCTGCTCGACGATCCGCGCTTCGCCACGGCGCCGTTGCGGCGGCAGAACCTCAAGGCGCTGCTCGCCGAGGTGCGGGCCTGGATCCTGACCTTCGCCGATCTCGACGAGCTGCAGGCGCAGGTGAGCGAGGCGGGGCTCGCCATCGGCGTGGTGCGCAGCACGGAAGAGCTGGCGGCGTCCGACTGGGCCAAGGAATGGGGCGCCGTGGTCGAGGTCAACGACCGTGCCAACGGCGTGGTGCGCATGCCGGGGCCGCCCTGGCGCTTCAGCCGCTCCACCTTGCCGGGTCCGGGCGCTCCCGCCTATCAGGGCGAGCACAATGCCGAGCTGCTGGCGGAGCGCAAGGTCGCGCCTGACGTCATCGAGGATTTGAGCCGACGGCGCGTGCTGTTGAGCCGACGCACCCCGCGCGGCGCCTATGACTAGGCGCTGATGCGGGAGCCCGGCGGTGTGGTCGTCGGCGCCCGGGGCGCACTTGCACCGTGTATGGCAAATGCCTATATACTCGGACATCGGCGTATATACCCTCATGTCAGGCGCCGAGGTACCGGGATGTCGACCGATACCCGACAAGGCCGCGCCGTCAACAATCGGCGGAGCGATCTCATGCCAGAGCCCTCGATGATCGCCGGATCTGGGCTCGGCGAGGAACGCGAAGCGATTTAGCCGGCGCTGCGGCGATCGCCGCGCAACATTTAACGGGCGTATGTGATGTTTACCGCAAACGGCACCTCGCTCAACGGCAAGCCTCTCGTCGGGAGGCTCATGGAGTTCATTACGGAGCGCGGCCTGCAGCCCGGCGACCGGCTTCCTTCGGAGCGTGAACTGGCGGAGCACCTCGGCAGCGGGCGGAATGCCTTGCGCGAAGCCATTGCGACGCTGACGTCGCTGCGCATCGTCGAACCGAGACCCCAATCGGGAACCTATCTGCGAGAGATCCGGCGGCAATCGAGCTTCGAGGCGCTGGTGACATTTTCGCGATTGGGATGGGAGCCGACGTTGAGCGAGCTCTCGGAGACGATAGAGGTCCGCGCGGCGCTCGAGCGCATCGCGATCGAGCTTGCCTGCACGCGCCGGGACGACGGGGATCTGGCGACGCTCGACCGGATCCTCGAAGAGACCGAGAGGGTGATCGACGAGAAGGGCAACATCGCCGAGGCGGACAGCGCGTTTCACCTCGCCTTGGTGAGCGCCACGCACAATGCGATCCTGGTGCGCGTGCTCAATGCCTTCTATGAGCTCACCCTGGATCGACGCCGGCTCTATTTTGCGCGCCTGCAACGCGCCAAGACCTCGCACCGGCAGCACAAGGCGATCGTCGACGCGGTCAAAGCCCGCGACACGGCGCGCGCTGCGAAATTGATCTCCGAGCACGCAGCGCACACGTGGTGAGGGTGGGCGTTCTCCACGCGACTGGCTACACGCCCATCCCAGGTCGATCCGCAAGCGCTTCGCATTCGTCGGTTGGCTCCGCCGAGACCCGATCCAGCGATGGGTCGCGGACAAGGACCTTGTCGGCGTAAAGGGATGCAATATCTGCATCCGAAACATCCAAGAACCGGCGCAGTACCTCTTCGTTGTGCTCGCCCAAAAGATCCGCGCGGAGCGACGTTCGATCCGGCCATTGCGAAAACTTGACGGGAAGCCCGGGAACGTCGAACTCGCCTAGAAAGCGATCCCGAACGCGCCGGACGGTTCCGCGCTCGCGAAGATGCGGATGCGCCATCGCCTCGGCGAGCGTCAACACGGGGGCGCAGGGGACACGCTCCCGTTCCAAAGCGAGAATAGCGGCCTCACGCGTCGGAAACCGGCTCAGCCACCGCTCGATAATCCGCTTCAGCGCCTCCTTGTTGTCGCGCCGTGCGCGGGCGGTGCTGAACCTCGGATCGTCCCCGAGCTCCGGCATGGACAAGGCGGCGACCATCTGCTGCCACTGATGCGGCATCACCATGATGGCGATGAACTCCTCGCCCCCGAAGCGGAATACTCCGGTCGGCCCGCCATCGGGGTGCAGCGAACCCGCTCGCTGCGGCGCAAATGAGGATCCTCGCAGCGCCACTTTCGGCACATTGACTTCATGCATGTGGAAATAGGAATCCAGCAGCGAGCAGTCGATGAACTGGCCTTCGCCGGTCCGCTCACGATGCAGCAAGGCGAAGCCCACGGCCATTGCGGCCGCTATACCTGCGGCGCTGTCGCCGATTGCCGTGGTGAATTGGGCCGGGCCGCGATCGAGCTCGCCGATCGTCTCGGTAATGCCGGCATACGCCGCGCCCATGTAGTCGAAGCCGGGCTTCTGGCTCAGGGGGCCGGTCTGACCGGCCAGCGAGATCGAACACATTACCAGGCCGGGGTTAACGGCTCTCAGATCATCGTAACCGAGGCCCGCTCGCGCCATGACGCCCGGCGCAAAATTTTCAACGACGACGTCGACTTTCGGCACCATCGCTCTGATCAGGGCTCGGCCACGCGGGTGCTTGATGTCGATCGCCAGGCTCTTCTTCGAGTGATTGTGCTGAAAAAAATAGGTGCTTTGAGAGCACGATTTGTGTCCGGGGTCGCGCGGCTTGTCGCCCGACGCGCGGCCCCTGTCGCCGTAGGGCGCGAGTTCGACCTTAATGACGTCCGCGCCGAGCTCGGCCATTATTCGCGTGCAGGTCGGGCCGGCAACGAACTGCGTGAGGTCGAGCACG
>DASQSR010000394.1:0-7582 GCA_035642295.1 Allostellaceae bacterium
CGCTGACCCGAACAAAGCAAGGCGCGTCGCGCTGAGGGTGCTGTGGTAAGCTCTCCCGCCGACCCGCGCTCTGTGATCTTTGACATCGTGGAACAGAGCCGTCAGCCGTCAGCTGTTAGCCATCGGTGTTCCCACCCCTCGGGTCGCCGATCACCAACACAAAAAACCTGGGCTGACGGCTGATAGCTCCAAATCACCCCGAGCTCGCCCCCTGGCGGTTCGCCCAGGCTTGCATCAGGTCGATCGGGAAGGGGAAGACGATGGTGGAGCTGCGCTCGCCGGCGATGTCGAACAGCGTCGCGAGATAGCGCAGCTGCATCGCCTGCGGCGTCGGCGCCAGGATGCGCGCCGCTTCCACCAGCTTCTGCGCCGCCTGCTGCTCGCCTTCGGCGTTGATGATCTTGGCGCGCCGCGCGCGCTCGGCCTCCGCCTGGCGGGCGATGGCGCGGACCATGCTCTCGTCGAGGTCGATGCGCTTGATCTCGACATTCGACACCTTGATGCCCCAGCCTTCGGTCTGCTTGTCGAGCACGTCCTGGATGTCGGCGTTGAGCTTGTCGCGCTCGCCCAGCATGCCGTCGAGATCGTGCTTGCCCAGCACCCAGCGCAGCGTCGTCTGCGCCAGCTGGCTTGTCGCCACGGTGTAGTTGGTCACCTGGATGACGGCGCGCTCGGGATCGACCACGCGGTAGTAGAGCACGGCATTGACCTTGACCGAGACGTTGTCGCGCGAGATCACGTCCTGCGGCGGCACTTCGTCGACGATGACGCGCAGATCGACCCGCACCATCTGCTGCAGCAGCGGCAGCAGCAGGAAAATTCCCGGCCCTTTGGTGCCGGAATAGCGCCCCAGGGTGAAGACGACGCCGCGCTCATATTCGCGCAGGATGCGCACCGCCTGGGAGGCGACGATGAGCGCCAGGACGAGGATGGCGACGAGGGTGGCGGCGGACGCGAGCATGATGCTTCCTCCTTCTCTAGCCTACCGGTTCAGTCCGTCACATCGGCTCGACCCGGAGCACGAGGCCCTGGCGCCCCGTCACTTTGACCCGCGCCCCGGCGGCGAGCGGCCGCGACGCGCGCGCCCGCCACAGCTCGCCCGCGACGCGCACGCGCCCCTCGTCGATCTCCCAGCCCTCGACCTCGCCTTCGGCGCCGATGAGCGCCTCCTGCCCGGTCACCACCGGCCGCCGGCGCGCGCGCAGCAGCAGCCGCAGGGCGATGACGAAGAGGCCGACGGCGACGATGGTGACCGCCGCCAGCAGCGGCCGCGACAGCGTGAACCCCGGCGCCGTCGCCGGGAACATCAGCACCGCGCCGATGACGAAGGCGGCGATCCCGCCGACGCCGAGGATGCCGAAGGCGCCGATATGCGCCTCGGCGATCATCAGGCCGATGCCGAGCAGCACCAGCCCGACGCCGGCATAGTCGATCGGCAGCAGGTCGAGGCCATAGAGCGCCAGCAGCAGGCAGATCGTGCCGATGAGGCCCGGCGCGATCGCGCCGGGCGTGGTGAATTCGAAGACGAGTCCGGCGACGCCGGCCAGCAGCAGCAGGAAGGCGATGTTGGGATCGGTGATGACCGCGAGCAGCGCCGTCCACCATCCCGGCGGCCGGTCGACGATGGCGAGCCCCGCTGTCGCGAGGGTGACGGGCTTGCCGCCGGCAATGACGCGGCGCCCGTCGATTTGCCGCAGCAGCTCCGGCACGCTGCCGGCGATGACGTCGATCACGCCCGCTTTCAGCGCCGCCGATGCCGGCAGGCTCGCCGCCGCGCGCACCGCCTGCTCGGCCCAGTCGGCGTTGCGGCCGTGCAGCTCGGCGAGGCTGCGGATATAGGCCACGGCATCGTTGACGATCTTGCGCGTCTCGGTGTCGTCGGTGCCGCTCTTGGGCGCGCCCCCGCCGCCGAGCGCAACCGGCGTCGCGGCGCCGAGATTGGTGCCGGGCGCCATGGCGGCGACCGCCGCGGCATAGACGATATAGGTCCCGGCGCTCGCCGCCCGCGCGCCGCTCGGCGCGACATAGGCGACGACCGGCACGGGCGAAGCGAGCATCGCCGCGATGATCCCCCGCATCGAGCTCTGCAGCCCGCCGGGCGTGTCGAGGCGCAGCACCACGATGCGCGTCTCTCCCGGGTCGAGATCGTGCAAGGCGCTTGTCACATAGTCCGCCATCGCCGGTCCGATGGCGCCATCGACGTCGAGCACCACCGCGCGCGGCGCGGCGGCGGCGCCCCAGGGCAGCGCGGCGACGAGCGCCGCCGCGATGGCGAGAAACAGCCGCGAGCGCCGCGCCTTCTGCATGGGGCCCTCTTCGCGATCCTGCCAATGCTAGCCCATTCGGCCTTTCGCGTCCGCCATGGGCCGGGAAGCCCGCATTGGCGCATTGACAGGGGCTTGCCGGCTCCCCATACTTCGCGGCTTCTCTCGGCGGCACCGCATGATCGCGGCAGGCGAGCCGGGGGAGCGGAGCGGATCATGACGCGCGGAATTGCCCGGCATTGCCGGGTTCCAAGGGAAAGGGGCACGGCGTCGCGGCAGCGACGACGATAGCGGGTCGTTTCGCGATCCCTATGCCTCGACCTTTTTCGCGCAGGAGAGATTCCGTGATTCCAGCCGTTCTGCCGACCTATGCTCGGGCCGATGTGACGTTCGAGCGGGGCGAAGGCCCCTATCTCTTCGCCATCGACGGCAAGAGATATCTCGACTTCGCCAGCGGCGTCGCCGTCACCGCCCTTGGCCATTGCCATCCGCATCTGGTCGAGGCGCTGACGCGCCAGGCACAGAAGGTGTGGCACACCTCCAATCTGTTCCAGGTCGCGGGGCAGAAGCTCGTCGCCCAGCGTCTCATCGACCATTCCTTCGCCGACACCGTGTTCTTCTGCAATTCCGGCGCCGAGGCGGTGGAAGCCGCGATCAAGGTCGCGCGCAAGTACCAGGCCGAGACCGGCCACGGGGAGAAATACCGCGTCATCGCCTGCCACGGCTCCTTTCACGGCCGCACGCTGGCGACCCTCGCCGCCGCCGGCAACGAGAAGTATTTGAAGGGCTTCGGCCCGCCGGCCCCGGGCTTCGACCATGTCGCCTTTGGCAATCTCAACGAGATGCGCGCCGCGGTGACCAAGGAAACCGCCGCCATCCTGGTCGAGCCGGTGCAGGGCGAAGGCGGGCTCGCCACCGCGCCCGAAGGCTACCTGCGTGGCCTGCGCGCGATCGCCGACGAGTTCGGGCTGATGCTCGTCTATGACGAGGTGCAATGCGGCATGGGCCGCACCGGCCGGCTCTTCGCCCATCAATGGGAAGGCGTCGCGCCCGACGTGCTCGCGACCGCCAAGGCCTTGGGCGGCGGCTTCCCCGTCGGCGCCTGCCTTGCCACCGAGCGCGCCGCGGTCGGCATGACCGCCGGCACGCATGGCTCGACCTTCGGCGGCAATCCGCTCGCTATGGCGGTGGCGAACGCCGTGCTCGATGTCATGCTCGCGCCGGGCTTCTTCGCCGGGGTCGAGCGCATCGCCGGCGTGCTGCGCGAGCGGCTCGACAGGGTCGCCGCCCGCTATCCCAAGATCTTCGCCGAGCGGCGCGGCGAGGGCCTGCTCACCGGCCTCAAATGCGTCGTGCCCAACACCGAGGTGGTCGAGCGGCTGCGCGGTGCCGGGCTGCTCTCGGTCGGCGCCGGCGAGAACGTCGTGCGCCTGCTGCCGCCACTCATCATCGACGAGCGCCACGTCGACGAGGCGGCGGGCATCATCGAGGGGGTCGCACGACAATGGACGCCGTGACCGCGACGCGGGTCAAGGCGGCGCCCCGCCACTTCCTCGACCTCGACCGCGTCGAGGCGGCGGAGCTGCGCCGCATCCTCGACCGCGGCATCGCCTACAAGCGCGGCGCCGACCGCTCGCGGCCGCTTGCCGGCAAGATGCTGGCGATGATCTTCGAGAAGCCGTCGACGCGCACGCGGCTCTCCTTCGAGGTGGCGATGAAGCAGCTCGGCGGCGATTGCGTCGTGCTCTCGGCCAGTGACAGCCAGCTGTCGCGCGGCGAGACCGCCGCCGACACGGCGCGGGTGCTGTCGCGCTATGTCGACGCCATCATGATCCGCACCACCCAGGTGGCGAAGCTCGAGGAGCTGGCGCAGCACGCGACCGTGCCGGTGATCAACGGCCTTACCGATGCGAGCCACCCCTGCCAGCTCATGGCCGACGTCATGACGCTCGAGGAGCACAAGGGGCCGCTCGGCCGCGCCGTCGTCGCCTGGAGCGGCGACGGCAACAACGTCGCGGTGAGCTGGATGCAGGCGGCGGTGCGCTTCGATTTCGAGCTGCGCCTTGCCTGCCCGCCGGAGCTCGCGCCGCCGCGGCGCGTCCTCGACTGGGCGCATGCCCAGGGTGGGCGCGTGCGCGTCACCACCGATCCCTACGAGGCGGTCGCCGGCGCCGATTGCATCGTCACCGACACCTGGGTGTCGATGGGGGTTGAAGCCAACGTCAATCGCCACAACATGCTGGCTCCCTACCGCGTCGATGAGCGGTTGATGGCGAGGGCGAAGCCCGGCGCCATCTTCATGCACTGCCTGCCGGCCAAGCGCGGCGAGGAAGTGACCGCCGGCGTCATCGACGGTCCGCAATCGGTGGTGTGGGACGAGGCCGAGAACCGGCTGCACGCGCAGAAGGGCATCCTTTCCTGGTGCCTTGCCTGAGCGGCACCCGAGCCGCGTCCCGGCGCCACCCCCAATGAGGCCGCGCCGGGACGCGGCGAGGTTTTTGCCGATGCCGACTGTGACCGCCGATGATCTCGTCCAGCCTTTCCAGATCGACCCCTTCGGCCTGCGCGGCCGGCTGGTGCGGCTGGGGCCGCTGCTCGACGAGATATTGACGCGCCACGCCTATCCCGAGCCGGTGGCCGGCATTCTCGGCGAGGCGATCGCGCTCGCCGCGGCGCTGGCCGGCGCGCTCAAATATGACGGCGTCTTCACTTTCCAGACCAAGGGCGACGGGCCGGTCCACCTGCTCGTCGCCGACGTCACCAGCGACGGCGCGCTGCGCGGCTATGCGCAGTATGACGAGGCGAAGCTCGCCAAGGCGATGGCGCAGGGCGAGGTCTGGGGCTCGGTGCCGCGCCTGTTGGGCGCCGGCTATCTCGCCTTCACCGTCGACCAGGGCGAGCATACCGATCGCTACCAGGGCATCGTCGAGCTGCAGGGCGCGAGCCTCGCCGAATGCGCGCATCACTATTTCCGCCAGTCGGAGCAGGTCGAGGCGGGCCTCAAGGTGGCGGTGGCGCGCCTTGCCGACGGCGACGGCACGCGGCGCTGGCGCGGCGGCAGCCTCATGGTGCAGCGCTTGCCGCCCGAAGGCGAGGCGTCGCGGCGCGAGGCGGCGGAGGAGGGGTGGCGCCGCGCCGTGATCCTGATGAGCTCCAGCACCTCGGCCGAGCTGGTCGATCCCCATCTGCCGCCCGAGGCCTTGCTCTTCCGCCTCTTCCACGAGGACGGTGTGCGCGTCCATCGCCGCCACGCCCTTGCCGCGCGCTGCCGCTGCTCGCGCGAGCGCGTCGAGGCGGTGCTGCGCCTGCTGCCGGCGGAGGAGCGCCTGGCGATGAAGGAGGACGGGAAGATCACCGTCACCTGTCAGTTCTGCAGCACCCCCTACCGCTTCGACGAGGACGAGGTCAACGCGCTGGTGGACACGTGAAAGCGCCCATGCCAGTCTCCGCCGCGCTCGGCATCAGCGGGGATCTTCCATGCGGCTCGGCCTGTTGCGTCTTCCCGTCATCGCTTTCGCTCTCTCCGCGGTCCTGGCGGCGTGCACCTCGCCGCCGCCGGCGCCGACCTTCCCCGACATCCACTTCACCGGCGAGGCGCCGATCCGGCTCGCCGTCTCCAATATCGCGGTAGAGAGCGATTTCCGCCCCAGCTACCAGGCGCCGCACGTCGAGCATCTCTTTCCCGTGCCGCCCGAGCACGCGATGGAGAACTGGGCGCATGACCGCCTCATTGCCGCCGGCGGCAACGCCACCGCGCGCTTCGTCATCGAGGACGCCTCGGTCGTCGAAATCCAGCTGAAGCCGAAATCCGAGGGCATCACCGGCGCCTTCACCCGCGACCCGGCGCAGCGCTACGACGCCACCATCGCCGCCCGCCTCGACATCGTCGACGACCACGGCATTCCCGTGCGCACCGTCGAGGTCAAGGTGACGCGCTCGCAGAGCGTCCTCCAAGGCATCACGCCCAACGACCGCGAGCGGACCTGGTACGACATGACCCAGGGCCTGATGGCCGATTTCGACCAGCAGATGAGCGCCCAGATCAGCGCCCATTTCGGCGGGTATTTCCAGTAGAGGAAGTTTTCAGTTGTCAGTTGTCGGTTGTCAGTTCAACGGACCGCGGCTCCACTGATAACTGACCACTGAAAACTGACGACTCCCCTCCCAGTCGTCAGTCGTCAGTTTTCAGTTCTCTCCGCGACTGATAACTGAGAACCGATAACTGACGACTCCCTAGACGTTCACCAACGTCGCTCCCGCCGGCTGGCCGATGATCGCCAGGAACTCGCGCCGGGTCGAGGCGTCGGTGCGGAAGGCGCCGAGCATGCGCGAGGTCACCATCGCGACGCCGGGCTTGTGCACGCCGCGCGTCGTCATGCATTGATGCGCCGCTTCGATGACCACGGCGACGCCCTTGGGCTGCAGCACCTCGTCGAGCGTATTGGCGATCTGCGCCGTCATCTTCTCCTGGATCTGCAGGCGCCGCGCATAGAGCTCGACCAGGCGCGCCAGCTTGGAGATGCCGACGACGCGCTTTTGCGGCAAATAGGCGACATGCGCCTTGCCGATGATCGGCGCCAGGTGATGCTCGCAATGGCTCTCGAAGCGGATGTCGCGCAGCACCACCATCTCGTCATAGCCGTCGGTCTCGGCGAAGGTGCGCTGCAGCAGCTCGGCCGGGTCGGTGCCGTAGCCGGAGAAATACTCCTGGAAGGCACGCACCACCCGCGCCGGCGTGCCCTTCAGCCCTTCGCGCGAGGGATCATCGCCCGCCCATTCGATCAGCGTCTTCACCGCCGCTTCCGCTTCGGCGCGCGACGGGCGCCGCGCCGCGCCGTTGCGCGCGCTGGCGGGTTTCGAGGTGACAGTCCGCAGTTCGGGTTTTGGCGCCATGAGGGGTGCTCCAATGCTCTCCGGATGCCGGGTCAGTTCAGCCGGATGGATTGATGCGGGCTGTCGAGCGAGAAGGCGGGGATCGCGACGGCGAAGCTCTCGCCCCGCTGCGTCTCCATCTCGTAGCTGCCGACCATGATGCCCGAAGGTGTGCTGAGCGGGGTTCCGCTGGTGTATTCGTAGCTCTCGCCCGGCTGCAGCACCGGCTGCTCGCCGACCACGCCCGGGCCGCGTACCTCCTGCACCCGGCCGAGCCCGTCGGTGATCCGCCAGTGGCGGCGGCGCAGCTGGACGGTCTCCTGGCCCTGGTTCTCGATGCGCACGTGATAGGCCCAGACATAGTGGTTCTCGCCGGGCGACGACTGATCCTCGAGATAGAAGGGTTTCACCGTCACCTTGATAGATCGGGTCGTTTCGGCATACAT
>DASQSR010000395.1:0-25619 GCA_035642295.1 Allostellaceae bacterium
CCCTTTGACCGAGGCGCTCCTTGGCGTCCCGCGACCACGCTTCGCTTTGTTGCCGCTGCTCATGGCGCTTATCGCCGCTGGTGCCGGCGCGCTGATCTCACCGGCGATTTCTGACGGGAGGTGCGGAGGCGTCCAAACCCCACCCCTACCTGTAGGTGGTGACCCGTAGCCTTCAACGCAAGCGATGTCGCGCGTCCGGTTCCGCGCGTTTCGCCTGTGACGAGCGCTACATGTGGCATCCCTGCCTCGGTTCTATGGGACTGGCGGCACCCTGATCGCCGCGGCATCCGCCGAGCTTGATCCAGGTCACCAATCGAGCGATTTGCGCAAGCGCAGCGCATTTTGGAGATGATTGATCTGGATCACAGGACGGCCGTGACGGATGGGCAGGATGTCGACATTGAACGTCGTGACTTCGATCCCACCAAGAGGAGAAGCAATGCCAGATACCCCGACGACCGTGACGCCGGATGAGTGGCGGTCCTTCCTCGACAAGCTGGACCGGCTGTTCGACGGTTACGGTGCCGGCGTCCCGGTTCCAGAGACCGCGCTCGGTACCCGTGTCCTGGCGGTCTACGTGAGCGAGGAGGACAACACCTGTGATCGCTGCCAGGCTTCGCCGCCTCGACGAGAAGACCATCGACGTGTCCGGCGGCGCAGCCGGCAAAGAGCGAAGAGAAGATAGTTTCTGGGCTCCCCTCAAGCTCGTCCGCCGCGACGGTTTAGTGAGCAACTGAGTGAGCGATCATGATACAAAACTCTGACGAAATGCTTTTCAAGTACGTGGTGCTTTTCAGGTACGTGTCGCAATACAATCTCAAGTCGAACGAAGACTTAAAGCGGTTTCTGCGCCTTTATCCGGCGTATCGAGAGGAGATCATCGACTTCACGGCGACGTGGCGCGCTTTGTCCATTCTTGACAAGTTCCTTCCGACGCCCGAGGGCGGATCCGGTCGTCGATCGGCAACGGCTTGAACAAGCGAAAATACGGCTGCGCCCCGCGTGGCGTCGCCGCGCCTCATCGGCATCGGCCGTAGCGGAATGCATCGCGACAACCAGTTCGTCGTTCGGCTTACTCGACCACCGCGATCATCTCGATCTCGACCATCGCCTCCGGCTGAGCGAGACCGCTGATCTCTATCGTCGTGCTGGTCGGACTGGCTAGCCCGAAGTAGCGCATGCGCACGTCGGAGCACTGCGAGAACGCCCGGTAGTCCGTGACGAAGGTGTTGGTCTTGACCACATCGGCCCAGGTCGCGCCGACGGCCCTGAGGCAGGCATCGAGGTTCTTGAAGGTCTGTTCGAGCTGCGCCCGCATGTCGCCCGGTCCGACGATGTTGCCCTCTGCGTCGCGTGCCAGTTGGCCGGCGACGTAGATCGTCTTACCCGGGCCTGTGACCGTGACGACGTGCGAATAGGCGGGCTTCCCCTGCTGTATGCGGACGTTCATGCCCGCAGGCTGGATCCGGTCGATCTTCATGGCCGCACTCTTCTCCCGTAGCAGATGTTCATCGGCGCGGAGGATGCCGCTACGATCCCGGCTATTGCAATCGGGCAAAGCATGATCGAGGCCATGATGAAAGAAAGGCGGGAGCGATGTCGCGAGAGAGTTCCGCCACCTGGTGGCGATCGGCGGTTTTCTACCAGGTCTACCCGCGCAGCTTCGCCGATTCGAATGGCGACGGAGTGGGCGACCTGCCCGGCCTCACCGCCCGTCTCGATTATCTGAACGACGGCTCCGCCGCGTCGCTTCAAGTCGACGCCCTCTGGCTGTCGCCGTTCTTTCCCTCGCCCCAGGTCGATTTCGGCTACGACGTCAGCGATTTCACGGATGTCGATCCGGTCTATGGGACGCTGGCCGATTTCGACCGGCTGCTCGACGCCGCGCATCGGCGCGGCCTGCGCATCATCCTCGATTTGATTCTGAACCACAGCTCGACCCGGCATCCGTGGTTCCTCGAAGCGCAGCGCGACCCTAGGAGCCCGCGACGATCCTGGTACGTATGGGCCGATCCGGCGCCTGGGGGCGGACCGCCCAACAACTGGCTCAGCTCCTTCCCCGCCGTGGGCAGTGCGTGGACCCTCGACGAGCGCAGCGGGCAGTATTTTCTCACCACCTTCACCCCCGCTCAGGCCGACCTCAACTGGCACAACCCGGAGGTTCGCCAGGCGATGCACGACGTCATGCGCTTCTGGCTGTCGCGGGGCGTCGACGGCTTCCGGCTCGATGTGCCGCATCGCCTGGCGAAGGACGCGACCTTGCGCGACAATCCGCCGTCGCTCGCCGCGGCACGCCGCTTCATGCACCATGCGGTCGACCGGCAGCGTCATATCGACCTGCCTGAGGTGCACGAGATCCTGCGCGGCATCCGGGCGGTCGCCGACGAGTTCGAGGGCCGCGTCCTGCTGGGCGAAGTGACCATCACCGAGCCAAGACGGCTTGTGCGGTACTTCGGCGATTCCGACAACGAGCTGCAGATGGTCTTCGACGTCCTGTTCTGGGACAGCCCGTGGTCGGCCCCGGCGTTCCGCGAGGCTGTTGCGGCGGTCGATGGCCTCGTCCCGCCGTGGTCGTTGCCCTGCCGGGCGATGTCGACGCACGATCACCGGCGCGCGGCGAGCCGATACGGGCTGCTCGAGGGTGACGGACGCCGGGCGCGGCTGGCCGCGATGATGCAGATGACGCTGCGCAGCGTTCCTTGCATCTACTACGGGGAGGAGATCGGCATGACCGACGTGCCGGTTCGCCCCGACCGCATCCGCGACGTCGATCAGCGCGACGCCGGCCGGACGACCATGCAATGGGGCACCGGCACCCCCGGGGCCTTCGATCCGGCGCGATCCTGGCTGCCGATGCCGGATCAGCCCGATCGCGTCAGCGTCCTCCGCCAGACCGCGGATCCCAACGGGCTGCTCGCCTTCTACCGGCGGCTCCTTGCCTACAGGCGCCAGTCGAGGCCGCTGCTGGACGGAAGCTTCGAGTGGCTTTCCTCGCCACCCGATCTGCTCGCCTATTGTCGCGCCGATGAGGAGACGCGCCTCGTGATCCTGCTCAACTTTGCGCCGCATGAAACCTCGGCGGTCCTGCCGCCCGGCGCAGCGGTCGCGGTCGCCGAGCTGTCGACGGATCCCCGTCGCCGCGCCGGCACGCCTGTCGCCGCAGGCGATCCCCTCTCCGCCGAGGAGGGTCTCGTCCTGCGGCTCCCCTGAGCGGCCCGCCGCACGCCGGCGCGCTACACAGCGTCACGCGGGAAACCCGGGGATTCCCTGATTGCGGCCCCGCACGCTCTGTACTGACATGCACCCGCGGCGAGACATCCGTCTTCCGATCGGGCGCGCAGCGCGCCGCCATTCCCGAAGGAAAAGGAGCCGAGTATGAGGATCGCAACGGCGGTGCGTCTGATGAAGCCACTCGCGCTTTCGGCTGTCCTGTCGCTGGCCCTGACGGCCCTGGGGCAAGCGGACGTGCCGGGGTACGATTTCATGATGTTCCCCGACCGGATGGCCCTGGTGGTGAGCCCGTCAGCGATCGACAGCGCGGGAAAGGCGCCCAAAGCGGTCATCTCGGAGAAGGCCGCCGCGGCACTCACCGCCGGCGCCGTGCCGCTGAGCCGGACGATGATCGTCCTCCTCTACCAGGGCAAGGTTTACATCGTGCCGGACAAGAAGATGGCCAGCGGCAAGATGGCCTCCGACATGGTGGAGACCATGGCAGAACATGGCAAATGAACGGCAGGGATCGCGCCTCCGCCACCGAAAATCATGCCCGGAGCCCCGCCGACACCCACCCGACGCCGCTTTCTCGCGGCGTGGGCAGCGGCGGGTGCGCTCGGTCTCTTTGCCGCGCGACGAGCCGCGGCGGACGACGCGGCTCCGCCCTCGGCGCCGGATCGATTGCCCACAGAAGGTGACTTGCCGCCTTTCGCCGGCGCGATCCAATGGCTGAATTCGCCGCCGCTGACGGCGGCAAGCCTGCGCGGCAAGGTTGTCCTCGTCGACTTCTGGACCTATACCTGCATCAATTGGCGGCGCCATTATCCCTACGTGCGGGCCTGGGCCGAAAAATACCGGGATCATGGATTGGTCGTCATCGGCGTGCACGCGCCGGAGTTCAGCTTCGAGCACGATCTCGCCAACGTCCGAACAGCCACGAAGGAGCTCCGGGTCGATTATCCCGTCGCGATCGACAACGACTATGCGATCTGGCGCGCCTTCGACAACCACTATTGGCCCGCCCTCTATTTCGCCGATGCCGAGGGGCGTCTCCGACATCACCAGTTCGGCGAGGGCGACTACGTCCAATCGGAAAAGATCATCCAGCAATTGCTCGTCGAGGGCCGGGCCCGTGACGTCGGCGGCGGGGTGGTTTCCGCCCATGCCGAAGGCCTCGAAGCTGCCGCCGATTGGCACGACTTGCGGTCCCCGGAAACCTATCTCGGCTATGAGCGCGCCGAGAGCTTTGCGTCTCCCGGCGGCGCCGCATCGGACGCGCGGCATGTGTACGATGCGCCGAGGCGGCTCAGCCTCAATCACTGGGCGCTTTCCGGCGACTGGACGGTGGCGAGCGAGGCCGCCGTGCTGAACGAAGTCAACGGCCGGATCACGTGCCGCTTTCATGCGCGCGATCTTCACCTCGTCCTGGCGCCGCCCGCTCGCGATCGACCCGTCCCTTTCCGCGTCACCGTCGATGGCGCCCCTCCGGCACAAGCCCATGGCGTCGACGTGAGCGCCGAGGGACGGGGCAGCGTGCAGGACCCGCGGCTCTACCAGCTCGTGCGGCAATCGGCACCCATCACCGATCGCACCTTCGAGATCGAGTTCCTCGACGCCGGGGTGCGCGCCTATGTCTTTACCTTCGGGTAGCGGGTCCTCGAACTGCTCGACATGAAGCAGCTGCCGTCATGAGCAGCGGCGTTGACGTCGACAAGGAGCGTCTACAGGGTAAAGGTCTCCCTGCTTGTACCCAATTCTATCATGCGATCCCCAAGCGATTTGGGCAGGCCGTCGAACCAGGCCGTCTCCTCGCCCGGCTTGGGAAGCACGTGGCCGTACTCCACCATGTCCGTCGGAGCCAGGTTGCAGACATAGACCCAGATCTCCTCCTGCTTTACGCCGGTTATCCGACTGACCTCCTCCATCATCCGCAGCATCAATTTGGTTCGTTGCGCTTCCGTTCGCCCGGCCCGAATGTCACCTCTGATCCAGATCTGACCCGATGCGCGTGATGGTCCAAGGAACCTGTCGGCAGCCTTTTTCTCCTCGATGACGATCTGACAAAAGAACTCAGGCGCACCCGTCTCTTCGCTATGGATCCGCGCTATTGCCTCGGCAATCGCCGCCTTCTGACGGTCGTCGACGGAATTCTCCAGCACCGAGCAAACATAGGTCGGCATGCGTCAACTCTCCTTGGAAAGCGTTGGCGGCGCCGCAGCCGGCGCATCCACCGGATTGGGACGCGATCTCTATGAACGGTGCCGGCGCGGCATCATGCCATACGATGAATTTCTCCTCGCCGGCGCGTTCTGCTAGCGTTTCGCCCGCATGCTGATGGCGGCTTTTGTCACGCTCGGTATCGCCGTGTTGTTGGGCTCGGTCCTCGCAGTCCTGCATTTGCGCGCGGCGGGCGCGGCGCGTGGGACCGCAGCTCTGGCCGCGCTGCACGCTCTCATCGCCCTGGGCGGCTTCGCCTGCCTCCTGGCGGCGCTGCGCGGCCCGCCGCGGGGGCTCGACAGCGGCACGGCCGAGTTCGGCATCATTGCGACCGTCCTGGTGGCGCTGGCGGCGCTGCTCGGCGGCGGCTTCCTTGCATCGCGCCTGCTCAAGCGGCGAATTACCAGCGGTTGGATCGGGCTTCATGCGACGCTCGCCGTGGCCGGCTTCGTCGTTCTTGCCGCCTATCTCTTGGCCGGCTGACTCTAGGGTCTGGACTCGATCAGCCTGACGGCGAGCCGCCGCTTCCGACCCAGTGCCGGTAGCTCGGCCCTCTTTCTGCGGTGCCCGAAAGCGGTCATAGTTCGACACCAACGGATGGAGGTGCCGAATGGTCGACCTGATCCTCACCACCTTCGATTGGGTTCCCGAGAAGCCGCGGGGCTTTGTGCGTGACATACGGGTGCGTTGGGCACTGGAAGAAGCCGGACTGCCCTATCGCGTCACGAGCGTGCCGTTTCGCGCTCGGAATGCCGAGCATTTCTCGCACCAACCCTTCGGCCAAGTGCCGTGGTTGATCGATGGCGACATCTCGATCTTCGAGAGCGGCGCGATCCTGCTTCATCTCGGCAATCGTAGTGACGCGCTGATGCCTGCTGATCCGCGCGGTCGCAGCGCGGCCATGGAATGGGTATTCGCAGCGCTCAATTCAGTCGAGATGGCGAGCCTGCCCTGGGCCATCTTGGTGTTCTCTGGTGACACCGGTGATACGCCGGCAGGGAAGCGTTTGGACGCGTTCCTCAAGGCCCGGCTCCAGCACCTGGAGCCGGTGTTGGCAGGACGCGAATGGCTGGCGGGGTCCTTCTCCGTCGCCGACATACTGATGGCGGATGTGCTGCGCCTTGTCGATCGTTTCGGCGGGCTGGAGCGATATCCCGCCTGTGGTGACTATGTCGCGCGCGCCACGGCCCGCCCGTCCTTCGTCAAGGCACACAGAGACCAGATGGCGCATTTTGCGGCGGCAGGCTGAGCATACCGGCACGAAAAACCGACGGTCGCACCCCTGGGCGGATTCAGCTGCGCTCTACGCCGATGCTGGTTTTGCCCCCGCTTTTCGTGGGCGCCCTCTGCGGCGCTTGATCGGCTGGGCTGCCGACGCCGCCTTGGGCGGACGACCGCGCCGACGCGTCGGAGCCGCGCTCGCCACCGCGCGCGGAATTGACGCAGAACGCCCGCCCGCCGTCGCCTCCGTAATGGCGCGGAACGCAGCAAGCCAGCCGGCGGTAAAGCCGTCTTGGTAGCTCTTGATGTCGAATGCCATGGGTTTCCACACTGATTTTTGTTTCCCGGGCGCACCCTAGACCGATATCGCCGAGATAGCGAGCCGTTGACCGTCGTCATCCTCGATCGCCAGCAGCAATGTGCGGATATCCCGTTGCCACCCGTTTCCGGTGGGCGACATGACCGGCCAGAATGTCACCCTTTCACGCTTTGACAGGGGTGGGCGTTTTGCCGTAGGCCCGGGCGATGGAAGGAACATGGGCACAGCGCCGGCTTGCGGCGCCCGCAGACGGCGTCGCCTGCGGAGCGATCTTTGCCTTGGGCGCGCTGCTGTTCTGGCTGTCCGAGGACCATCCGTCGCTGATGCCGGTCTGGGGGCCCTGGGACTTCTCCTGGCCCGAATATCTGACGACGGCGCTGGTCCTGCTGTGGTTCGCCCGCGGCCTGGCGGCGACGCCGCCCGAAGAGCGGCCGCGCCCCTGGCGGCGGATTGCCTTCCTGCTCGGGATCGCCGCGATCTACGGCGTGCTGCAGACGCGCTACGACTACATGGCGCAGCACATGTTCTTCCTGAATCGGATACAGCATGTGGTGATGCACCATCTCGGGCCATTCCTGATCGCGCTGGGGTGCGCCGGCGGCACGATCAGACGCGGCATGCCGCGCTGGGCGCAAAGCATCTGCGACAGCCGTCCCGTCGCCGTCCTGCTGCGTATCCTGCAGCAACCGGTGCTGGCGGCATTCCTGTTCGTCGGACTATTCTATTTCTGGCTTATTCCGCCGGTCCATTTCCGTGCCATGCTCGACGCGCGGCTCTACGCGCTGATGAATTGGAGCATGGTGCTGGACGGCATCCTGTTCTGGGCGCTGGTGCTTGACCCGCGGCCGAAGCCGCCGGCGCGCGCCTCCTTCGGCACGCGAGCGGCGCTGTCGATGGCGGTCATGTTCCCGCAGATCCTGCTCGGCGCGATCATCTCTTTCTCGTCGCGCGACCTCTATCCCTTCTACGATCTCTGCGGCCGCCTCTTTCCTTCGATCAGCGCGCTCGACGATCAGCATATCGGCGGCATCGTGAGCTGGATTCCGCCGGCGATGATGAGCGTCGTCGGCGTGGTGCTGGTGCTCAATGCTCTCAGGGTTCACGAAGACTCGATAACGGAGACCGACCATGACGCAGCTTCCCTCGCCGCGCTCTCGCGTAGCTGGACCGGCCGCTAGGGCCTCGCGCACCGGACTTCTGCTCCTCGGCGCGCTCGCCGCGGCAATTTGCCTCGCCGGCGCGGCTGAGGCCGATGAGCCCGGGCTCAGCATAGAGAAGCCCTGGATACGGATGAGCATACCGTCGCGCCCCGCGGCGGGGTACTTCACCCTGCGTAATGACAGCGCCGAGACGCGCGCGCTGACGGGCGCCCAGTCGCCAGCCTGCGGCATGCTCATGCTGCACCGGAGCGTGCACGAAGGCGGCCAGGAGCGGATGATCATGGTGAAGGACGTGCCGGTCCCCGCTCATGGCGCGGCAACCTTCTCGCCCGGCGGCTACCACCTCATGTGCATGTCGCCGACGAAGGCGGTGACGCCGGGACAATCGGTTCCCGTGACCTTGAAGTTCGACAATGGCGGCACGATCACCGCAAGCTTCCCGGTGCGCAACATGCGCGGGCAGTAGCCGCGCGGATCACACCAGGGCCAACAGCCGAGCGAGCAGGCCCGGCGGGTTGGTCGCCGCCACGAGGCGCTTCAGGTCGGCCGCAGTGCCGGTGATGTCGGGCGTCGTCGTGGCGAGCGAAGGCACGAGCAGCCGTGCCGCGCCGGTGCCGTCGAAAACGTAGATCGCCGAGCTGTGCGTCACCTCGTAAGGGTGGTCCTTGGTGGGCTTGGTGACGGAATAGACGACGCGGTAGCGCTGCGCCAGCGCGGCGAGCTGGTCCGGCGTGCCGCGCAACCCCTCGAACTCGGCTCCGAAATTCTTCACATAGGTGGCGAGCACCGGCAACGTGTCCCGATCCGGATCGACGGTGACGAAGAGGACGCGCACCTGCCTCGCGTCGGATCCGATTCGCTGCAGGATCTCGGCGAGGTTCGACAGCGTCGTCGGGCATACGTCCGGACAATAGGTGTAGCCGAAATAGAGCATCACGATGCTGCCGCGGTAATCGGCCGCGGTGACCTCCTTGCCGTCCGGGGCGCGCGCCATGCTGAAGCGCAGCGACGGCGAGGTGCCCGCGACGTTTATGGTATTCCACTTGGCGTCGTTGCCGCAGCCGCCGAGCAAGGCGACGCTGGCCCCGGCGCTGAGCAGCACGGCGGCGCGCCGCCGGCTCAGCCCCGGCATGGGCGGCGCGTCCCGGCGCTTTGGTCGAAGCGGCGGCGGCTACAGCTTCGCAAACAGATGATGAACTTCGGCATAGTGAAACAGAATCACCAGAGTGACGACCAGGGTGAACACGCAGGAGGCGACGCTCGCCAGCAGGATGCCGAGCACGCGGTTGCGCTCCCTTGGCACGCGCGGCGGACGGCGCGGGGAAGGCACGGTTTGCTCGGGCACGGCCGGCCGCTCCCGATCTCTGTCCCCCGTCGGGAGCTTCGTCACCGCTTCTCCGAGAATCAGCTGTCAGGATGCCCGCGCCTACCGGCATTGAATCCTTCGGCGCCGGCAATCTCAAATTAAACTCGTGCAAGACTCGCCCGCCCGGCGGCCGCCGCACGCCCTAGCCCACCGCCTCCGCGCGGCTGGTGAGGCCGAGGCTGCCGGCGGTGTTCTCGACCGCGGCGATGCAGAGCTCGGCCCGGCCGGCCGGCAGCCAGACCGAGAAGCGCGTGACATAGCGCCCGCCTTCGCTCTCCGGCAGCTTCTGCGCGTCGAGCCGCACGATATTGGCGCCGTTCTGAGCGAAGATCTCGGCGAGCCGGGCGATGAGGCCGAGCTGGTCGCCGCCGCTCACTTCGATGCGATGGGTGATCTGCCCCATCGGCCCCGGATGGGGATCGAAGGCGTACGGCACCACCCGCACCTGCGCGCCTTCGAGCTCCGGCAGCGCCTCGAGCTGGCGCTGAAGCTCTCCCGCATCGACGCCCTCGGGCAGCTCCGAGACCGAGGTGAACTCGGCGCCGCGGCCGAGCACGGCAAAGCTCGTATCCCTGAGATTGACGCCGGCCATGAACAGACAATCGGCGATCGCCGAGACCAGTCCGACGCGGTCGCGGCAGAGAATCGAAACCAGGGCCACCGACGCCATTTGTTGGCTCCTTGCGTGGCGCTCAATAGAGGTGCTGGCCGCCGGTGACGAAGATCTCCGTGCCGGCGACATAGCCGCTATCGGCACTGCAGAGATAGAAGATGGTGGCGGCCACGTCCTCGGGCTTGCCCAGGCGGTGCAGCGGGATGCGCGGGATCAGCACCTCGGTCTCCGGCGACAGCATCGCCGTCTCGATCTCGCCCGGCGCCACCGCGTTGACGCGGACGTCGAGCTGCGCGAACTCGGCCGCCATCTCGCGCGTCAGCGCCGACAGCGCCGCTTTCGAGGTGGAATAGGCCGACCCGGCGAAGGGGTGGACGGCATGGCCGGCGATCGAGGTGACATTGACGATGGCGCCCTTGCCGCGCGCCAGCGCCGCGGCGAGCCCGCGCGCCAGCGACAGCGGCGTGAAGAAATTGAGCTGGAACACCGCGTGCCACTCGGCGAGGTCGCCGTTGAGGCAGCCCAGGCGCTCCTTGAACGGTGTCTTGGGCGAGACGCCGGCATTGTTGACCAGCGCGTGCAGGGCGTCGTCGCCGATGAGGCCGTTGACCTCGCCGACGAAGCGCTCGACCGCCGCCGCATCGGCGAGGTCGGCGGTGATGTGGTGCGTCCAGTTCGGGTCGCGCTTGCATTCCGGCGGCACGCCCTCGCGCGAGGAGGTGATGACGCGCCAGCCGGCTTCGCTGAAGCGCCGCACCGTCGCATGGCCGATGCCGCGGCTGGCGCCGGTGAGAAGCACCGTCTTCCGCTCGCTGCCGATCATGAGGCAAGCTTAGAGGCCACAGGCGTCCGCGGGAAGCTCCGCCGCGACTCCTCCACCCCTTCGGGATCCTGGTGGATCATGACCTCCGCCTGTGGGAAGGCGGCGAGAATGTCGGCCTCGACCGCGTCCGAGATGCGATGTGCCTCGGCGAGGGTGAGGTCGCCGTCCATCTCGACATGGATCTGGATGAAGGCGGTGGGTCCGGCGGCGCGCGTGCGCAGATCGTGCACCGACTTCACCTGCGGATGGGCGAGCGCGATCTGCCGGATGCGGGCACGGTCGCCGTCGGGCAGCTCGCGGTCCATGAGCTGGATCAGCGCTTTCTTCGCCACCTCCCAGGCGCCGTAGATGATCCAGAGGCCGATCGCGGCGCCGAAGATCGGGTCGAGATAGACCCAACCGAGCCAGCGCGTCGCCAGCAGCGAGACGATGACGCTGCCGTTGAGCACGAGATCGGTGCGGTAGTGGAACTCGTCGGCGCTCACCACCAGCGAGCCGGTGCGCCGCACGACATGGCTCTGGAAGGCGACCAGCGCGAAGGTCACCCCGATGGCGACGACCATGACGGCAATGCCGAGGCCGGTATTCGCCACCGGCTGCGGCGTCAGAAGGTGCTGCAGCGCCTCGATGAGCAGCAGCACCGCCGAGCCGGCGATGAAGGCCGCCTGGCCGAGGCTCGCCAGCGGCTCGGCCTTGCCGTGGCCGAAGCGATGCTCGTGATCGGCCGGCACCAGCGCCTGCCGGACCGCCAGCAGGTTGACCAGCGACGCGGCGGCATCGAGCAGCGAATCGAGGAGGCTCGACAGCAGACTGACCGACCCCGTCATCAGCCAGGCGGCGAGCTTCACCACGATCATCAGGCCCGCCACCGAGATCGAGGCATAGGTGGCGCGCCGCATCAGCACGCCCGCCGCTTGCCGGGCGTCTTCCGCCGTCATGGAATCGGCCGGCGTCACGGGAAGAGCCGCTCGCTGCGCCAGCCGGCGCCGTCGCGGCGATAGACGAGGCGGTCATGCAGCCGGAACGGGCGATCCTGCCAGAACTCGAAGCGCTGCGGCACGACGCGATAGCCCGACCAGCGCGGCGGCCGTGGGATGGGGCCGTCGCCGAAGCGCCGGGCGATCTCGGCAAAGCTCTCCTCGAGCGCCTCCCGGCTCGCCACCGGGCGTGATTGCGCCGAGGCCCAGGCGCCGATCTGGCTCTGGCGCGGCCGTGTCGCGAAATAGGCGTCGGCTTCCGCCGCCGACACGTTCTCGACCACGCCTTCGATGCGGACCTGGCGCAGCAGCGACTTCCAGTGGAAGCACAGCGCCACGCGCGGGTTGGCGGCGAGCTCCTCGCCTTTGCGGCTGTCGAGATTGGTGTAGAAGACGAAGCCGCGCTCATCCCAGCCCTTGAGCAGGATGACGCGGCTCGACGGGACCCCTTCGGCCGTCGCCGTCGACACGGTCATCGCATTGGCATCGCGCGGCTCTTGCGCCTCGGCCTCGGCGAACCAGGCGGCGAACTCGTCGAAAGGCCGGCGATGGGGGATGAGGCTCACACCCCTACCATAGACCGAAGCCCGGCATTTTCGAAGCGGCGGTTGCCCCACTCCGGTGTTGCCGCCAAGATGGGCGGCCGACGAGGCAAGGAAAAGGGTCACCGGACTTTGGCAATGCGAGATCCCTATGTCGTGCTCGGGGTGCCGCGCGACGCCTCGGACGACGCCATCAAGAAGGCCTACCGGCGCCTCGCCAAGAAGCTGCATCCCGATATCCATCCCGGCAGCCGCTCCCACGAACAGCAGTTCAAGGAGGTCGCCGCCGCCTACGATCTGCTCTCCGACCCGGTGAAGCGGGCGCGCTTCGACCGCGGCGAGATCGACGCCGCCGGCAGCGAACGCGGCTTCCACGCGCATGGCGCCGGGGCCGGCGCCCGCGCCTATCAGCGCGCCGGCGGCGCCTTCTCCTTCGACGAGATCATCGCCGAAATCCTGGGCCGCGGCCGGCGCGAGAGCGAGGAGCGCCTCGGCGACCAGAGCCTGTCGCTGCGCCTCGCCTTTCTCGACGCGGTGGTCGGCGGCAAGCGGCGCGTGACCTTGGCCGATGGCCGCAGCATCGACATCACCATTCCCGCCGGGATCGAGAGCGGCCAGACGCTGCGCCTCAGGGGCCAGGGGCCCAAGGCGCCGCGCGGCGTCGCGCCCGGCGACCTCTACCTCGAGATCGAGGTCGATCCCCACGCGTACTTCCAGCGCAAGGAGCACGACATCCATGTCGAGCTGCCGGTGACGCTGACCGAGGCGGCGCTCGGCGCCACCGTCAAGGTGCCGACGATCCACGGTCCCGTGGCGCTCAAGGTGCCGCGCGGCTCCAACAGCGGCTCGACGCTGCGCCTCAAGGGCAAAGGCATTGCCGCCTCGGGCAAGACCGGCGACCAGTATGTGAAGCTGCGCATCGTCCTGCCGGAGCCGCCCGACGCCGAGCTCACCGCCTTCCTCGAGCGCTGGGGCGCCAAGCACCCCTACGACGTCCGCGGCAAGCTCGGCTGATACACAGTTGTCAGTTTTCAGTCGTCAGTCGTCAGTTTCCGGTCCGGGCCGACCCAACCGAAAACTGATAACTGATAACTGACGACTCCCTTAGGGGATCTCGTAGATGGCGACGTTGTCGTTGACGCCGCGCAGCACGTCATGGCGCGGCACCGGGATGAGGCCGTTGCTGCGCAGCAGCGCCTCGGATTGCGGGTCGTTCACCACCGCCCCGCTGGCGAGGATCGAGCGCGACGCCGCCAGGCCCTGGACGCGCGAGGCGATGTTCACGGTCTGGCCGAAATAGTCCTGGCGTTCATTGAGCACGACGGCAAGGCACGGACCTTCGTGAATGCCGATCTTCAGCAGCAGGTCCTCGCCGCGGCGCTCGGCGTTGAGGCTGCGCATCGCCTCGCGCATGCGCAGCGCCGCGGCGACCGCACGGTCCGGCGTCGGAAACGTCGCCATCACCGCGTCCCCGATCGTCTTCACCACCGCCCCCGCTTCGGCGGCGACGATGTCCGTCAAGGCGCGGAAATGCGCCTTGACCAGATCGAAGGCGACGAGATCGCCGACGCGCTCGTAAAGCTCAGTCGAGCCCTTGAGATCGGTGAAGAGAAACGTGAGGCTGGTGATCTTGAGGCGCTGGTCGATGTCGAGCGTGTCGGTCTGGTAGAGGTCGCGGAAGACCTGGTTGGTGAGGAGACGCTTTGCCGTCAGGAAAGGCCGGCGCCGGCCGAGCAGCGCGTGCAGCTGGTCATTGGCGATCCAGAGCGCCGGAAGCACCCGCTGGCGCGTCCGGTTTTCCAGCGAGATGCGGATCGGCCCCGGACGCAGCTCCGTGGTTTCGTTCGAGCCACGGACCGCGTTCAGCACGAAGGGGAAGCTTCGCCGCTCGCGCGTCGGCTCGCCTTTGACGTCGAGAAACAGCGTCGCGTGCGTCACCGGGTCGAAGACGATGACGAATCCCGCCGGCAGGTTGAGCGACAGCACGGCTCTGTCGCCCGGCGGCAATTCCAGCGACTCGAGCGTCACCTCCTCGATCAGCGCCTCGACGTTCTCGGGCAGGTCATTGCCGGAGCTCCAGAACACCTGCTGGAGATAGTCGGCGAACGGCAGATTGTGCGGGTCGTGCGCCGCGATCCGGCGCACGCGCGGGCTGACCGTGAAGGTGACTTCGATCATCTCGTCCAGGGTCGGCTCGTAGCCCGCAGCGCAGAGCGCGCAGTGATATTCGGGCTTGTCGATGGTCTTCAGCGTCGCGCTCGCATCGAGCACCCCGCCGCAGCCGGGGCAGAGCACGTTCCATGACAGGTCGAAGACACCGATCCGCGCCGCATGCAGGAAAGCGGCGAGCGCCTGCTCCTCGTCGAGACCGTTGGCGCGGGCGAAGGCGAGGACGTTGACCCGGCAGAGCTCGCGGTCGGCACCGCCTTCGACCAGCCGCTGAATGGCGTCCGCCGCCTTTGGCTCGGTGGACTGCCGCAACACCCCGAAGATGGTATCGACGTCGTTCATGCAGCAAAACCCGGATTTGGATGCGTGACCCCCGCCAAGGTTCATTCACCCGTGCGCCCGGCGCGGTCCGATGCATAATATTGGGATAAAGCGCCTCGATGAGAAGGGCGCGGGCCAAGGCGGGGGTCGCCCGCCCTCGATCGGGTCATCTCGTTGACCCAGGTCAATGTGGGCGAGGGCCCCAGCGATAAGATCATGGCTCCACAGGAGACCCGACATGAGCGATCAAGCGAAACCCGCCACCTGGCCATTCGCGCTGCCGAGCCTCGCGGATGCGATGCAGCGGCAGATGGATACCTGGGTCAAGGAGCAGTCGGCGCTGCTCGACGAGACCCAGAAGACGCTGGCGAGATGGACAAAGCGCCGCCAGGAAGCGATGGAAGCGACGTCCCGGACGTTTCAAGCGATACTCGGCTGCAAGGATGCCGGCGGACTGCCGGCGGTTTACAATGATTGGCTGACCGGCAGCATCGACCGCCTCGTCGCCGACATGCACGACGCCCGCGACGAAACCCTGCGCTTGGCCGAGTTCGGGCAGAAATCCATGGCGGCGTTGATGCAGCAATGCGAAGCCGCGGCCAGCCCGATCGCGCCACCCTCCGCCGCCACGGAGGCGCCGCGGGCGAAGGCCGAGCTGCGCGGGCAGGCGGCCGAATAGCCCGAGGCCGCGCCTCAGGCGCGGCGATGGCGCTGTGGAAAGGGCGCCACCGGCGCGCCGACGCCGATCAGCTCGCTGAGCGGTACGGCAAAGGCGCCAGTCTCGGCGTCGGCGATGCGTGCCAGCGCCGGAGCGATACGGGTCTGCCACGGAAACGCCGGGTCTTCGGTCAGGGTCAGCGCCAGCGGCAGCTCGAGCGCGCGATAGAGATCGATGAGGCTGGCGCCGTCGAGCGCGCGTGCCAAAACCCAGCCGCCGTCCGCCGCCTGGGCGACGAAACCGGCCTTGAGCAGCAGGGAAAGCTCGTCCTCGATCGCGGCGGTGGCGGCGCCGAGCCGCTCGGCAAGCGCGCCGATCGACAGCGTGCCGCCTTGGCGCGTCTGCGCCGCGAGCTCCGCCAGGAGCGCCAGGCCGAGTCCGAGGCGACGCGCCGAGGACGGGACCGCGGCGCCTTTCTGGTCGACGCGCCATTGCGGCTGCGCCGCGGCAACGACCGCGCCGAACAGCACGGCCCCCCAGACAATGTACATCCAGAGAAGGAAGATCGGGATGACCGCCAGCGCGCCATAGACGGCCCGGTAGGCGGCGACATAGCCGATATAGAGGGCGAAGGCGACCTTCAGCAGCTCGACCAGCACGGCGGCAACGAGCGCGCCGAGCAGCGCCTCGCGCCAGCGCACCGTGCAGTCGGGAATGAGCGCATAAAGCAAGGTGAAGGCCAGCGTCTCGAGGCCGAACGGCACCAGCCGCAGCAATTCGTGGAGATCGTGGCTGCGCGAGAGATGCGCGGCGTCGAGCCCGAGCCCGGCATGGCGCGCGACGAGGTCGATATAGGTGGGCAGCGAGAAGCTGACGCCGAGCAGCAGCGGCCCCAGCGTCAGGACCGCCCAATAGGCCGGGATGCGCTGGAGCCACGGCCGCCGCAATTCCACCCGCCAGATGCGGTGCAGCTGATCCTCGATGGTCGCCAGCAGCAGCACGACGGTGACGGCGAGCGCCGCCATGCCGATCGAGGTGGTGCGCACCAGGGTGCCGGCGAAGTTGCGGAACCAGTACTCGACCTCGGCGCCGACCTGGGGCACGAAGGTGCGGAAGATGGTCGCCAGCAGCTGGTCGCGGATGCCGGCGAAGGCGGGCACCGCCGACAGCACCGTCAGCGCGATCGCCGTCAGCGGCACCAACGCCACCAGCGTCGTATAGCTGAGCGCGCCCGCGCCGGTGAGGCAGCCGTCGCCGACGAATCGCCGCACGGTGTAGAAGGCGAAATCCCGCAGGATCGCCAGCCGGTTGCGGAGGGCGCTCAGTGGCGGCATCGGCGACGTTCTAGCACAATCCGCCGCCGAAAGCGCGCTGCCCCGCGTGCCCCCGCGGCGCGCCCGAGCCGGCGCTTTCCGCCGCCGCCGCCCATCGTGTAGGATCGACCGCTTGTCGCGGAACAGTCATCGGGAGCAGCTGGCGAATGACGGAAGCAAGGGCGCTCATGCAGGGAAAACGCGGTCTGATCATGGGCGTCGCCAATGAACGCTCGCTTGCCTGGGGCATCGCCAAGGCGGTGGCCGCGCAAGGCGCCGAGCTTGCCTTCACCTATCAGGGCGAGGCCTATGGCAAGCGCGTGCGCCCGCTCGCCGAGCGGGTCGGCAGCGATTTCGTCCAGGATTGCGACGTCACCAATGAGGCGAGCCTCACGGCGCTGTTCGCGGCGCTGGGCAAGCGCTGGGACCGGCTCGACTTCGCCGTCCACGCCATCGGCTTTGCCGACCCTTCCGAGCTCAAGGAACGCTATGTCGACACCAAGCGCGAGAACTTCCTCAAAAGCCTGGATATCTCCTGCTTCTCCTTCACCGATCTCTGCCGGCGCGCTTCGGCGCTGATGAGCGACGGCGGCTCCTTGCTGACGCTCAGCTATCTCGGCGCCGAGCGGGTGATGCCGCACTACAATCTGATGGGCGTCGCCAAGGCGGCGCTCGAGGCGAGCGTGCGCTATCTTGCCGTCGATCTCGGCGGGCAGCGGATACGCGTCAACGCCATCTCGGCCGGCCCGATTCGCACCCTCGCCTCCTCCGGCATCGGCGATTTCTCCTACATCCTCAAATGGAACCAGTACAACTCGCCGCTGAAGCGCAACGTCACCATCGAGGAGGTCGGCGGCGCCGGCCTCTACCTCCTGAGCGATCTCGGCGCGGGCGTCACCGGCGAGATCCATCACGTCGATTGCGGCTATCACGTGGTCGGCATGAAGGCGGTCGACGCGCCGGACATTTCCGTGGTGTAGGGACCGTGGCGGGCAACAGCTTCGGCGCGGTCTTCCGCTTCACCACCTGGGGCGAGAGTCACGGCCCGGCGATCGGGTGCGTCGTCGACGGGACGCCGCCGCGCCTCGAACTCGCCGAGGCGGAGATCCAGTATTGGCTCGACCGCCGCCGGCCCGGCCAGTCGCGGTTCGCCACGCAGCGGCGCGAGAGCGATCGCGTGCGCATCCTCTCCGGCGTCTTCCAGGGCCAAACGACGGGGACGCCGATCTCGCTGCTGATCGAGAACGAGGATGCGCGCTCCAAGGACTACGAGGCGATCAAGGACAGCTTTCGCCCCGGCCATGCCGACTACACCTACTGGAAGAAATACGGCATCCGCGATTACCGCGGCGGCGGCCGCGCCTCGGCGCGCGAGACCGCCTCGCGCGTCGCCGCCGGCGCGATCGCCCGCAAGGTCCTGGGCGAGGGCGTCAACATCCGCGGCGCGCTCGTCCAGGTCGGCCCGCACTCGATCGATCGGGCCCGCTGGGACTGGGGAGCGGTGGAGGACAATCCCTTCTGGTCGCCCGACCGCCAGGCGGTGCAGGTCTGGACGGGGTTTCTCGACGAGGTGCGCAAGCGCGGCTCCTCGGCCGGCGCGGTGATCGAGATCGTCGCCAGCGGCGTGCCCGCCGGCCTCGGCGATCCCATCTACGACAAGCTCGACGCCGACCTTGCCAAGGCGCTGATGAGCATCAACGCGGTGAAGGCGGTCGAGATCGGCGCCGGCTTCGCCGCGGCGGCGCTGAGCGGCGAGGAGAACGCCGACGAGATGCGGCTGAGCGAGGGCGAGGTGGAGTTTCTCTCCAATAACGCCGGCGGCATCCTGGGCGGCATCTCCACCGGCCAGGACATCGTGCTGCGCTTCGCGGTGAAGCCGACGAGCTCGATCCTGACGCCGCGGCGCTCGGTCGACCTCCACGGCCACGAAGTCGAGGTCAGCACCAAGGGCCGTCACGATCCCTGCGTCGGCATTCGCGCCGTGCCGGTGGGCGAAGCGATGACGGCGATCGTTCTCGCCGACCACCTGCTGCGCCAGCGCGCGCAATGCGGCTGAACCCTGAGCAAGGAGCACCCATGCCGCAGCCCGGCCATGTCTCGGCGCTTCCCCTCGGCGAGCCCGACCGGCTCGACGAGGATCTGAAGGCCGCCTACGCCAAATGCGTCGAAAAGCTCGGCTTCGTGCCCAACGTGCTGCAGGCGTACAGCCTCCGGCCGCAAAAGCTGCGCAATTTCATGGCCATGTACAACGAGCTGATGCTCGCGCCGTCCGGGCTCAGCAAGCTCGAGCGCGAGATGGTGGCCGTCGTCGTCTCCTCGGCCAATCGCTGCTATTACTGCCTCGTGGCGCATGGCCAGGCGGTGCGCAAGCTCTCGGGCGACCCGCAGCTCGGCGAGATGATGGCGTTCAACTACCGCGTGGCGCCGCTCGACGTGCGCCAGCGCGCCATGCTCGACTTTGCCTGGAAGCTGACCGTCACGCCGCATGACATCGGCGAGGGCGACCGCGCGTCGTTGCGCGAGGTCGGGCTCGCCGACGAGGACATTTTCGACTTGGCCGAGACCGTCGCCTTCTTCAATCTCTCGAACCGCATGGCCTATGCGCTCGATATGATGCCGAATCCCGAATACCACCGCCTCGACCGCTAGCTGGAGCCCGCACATGCGCCGCGTCATCGTCGGCATCTTCGCCGCTATTGGCGTCTTCGTCTTCGCCCTGGTCGTCGTCGGGGTCGCCCTCTGGATATTTGTCGCCCCGCGCCAGAAGCCGCTCGCCGACGCCGACGTGCTGCTGATCGACCTGACCAAGTCGCTGCCGGAGGGCGCGCCGCAGGACGGGTTCGAGCGCCTCGTCTTCGGCGAGCAGACGAGCTTCCGCGACGTGCTCGACGGCATCGCGCGCGCGCAAGCCGATCCGCGCGTCAAGGGCATCGTCGCGCGGCTCGGCGACGGCTCGCTGGGGACTGCGCAACTGCAGGAGCTGCGCGACGCCATCGCCCGCTTCCGCGCCGCCGGCAAGTTCGCCTTCGGCTATGCCGGGAGCTTCGGCGAGCTCGGCGGCGGCACGGGCAGCTACTACCTCGCCACCGCCTTCGACCAGATCTGGCTGCAGCCGGTAGGCTCGCTCGGGCTCGTCGGCGTGCGCGTCGAGATGCCCTATTTCCGCGGCACGCTCGACAAGCTCGGCGTCGAGCCACGCGTCGATCACCGCGAGGAATTCAAGACCGCGGCGAACACGCTCACCGACACCAAGATGACCCCGGCGGATCGCGAGCAGAACGAAGCGCTGCTGCACGCGGTCTATGACCAGGTGGTCGCCGGCATTGCCGCCGGCCGGCGGCTCGATCCCGCGCGGGTGCGCGAGCTCATCGACCAGGGACCGTTCACGGTCGACGAGGCGGTCGAGGATCATCTCGTCGATCACGCCGGCTATCGCGAGGACGCCGTCGCCGCGGCGCGCAGCCGCGCCGGCGAGAACGCGGCGCTCGTCTCGCTCTCCCGCTACCTCGACCTCGCCGGCCGGCCGTACCAGTCCGGCCCGACCATCGCCGTCATCTATGGCGACGGGCTGATCACCGATGGCGACAGCTCCGACAACGCGCTGGCGGGCTCGCATCTTCTCGGCGCGGACACGCTCACCCGCGCCTTCCGCGAGGCGGCGGCGGATGCCAGCGTCAAGGCCATCCTCTTCCGCATCGACAGCCCCGGCGGCTCGGCGACCGCCTCGGAGACCATATGGCGGGCCGTTCTGCGCGCCCGCGAAGCCGGCAAGCCGATCGTCGTCAGCATGGGCAATGTCGCGGGCTCGGGCGGCTACTATATTGCCGCCTGCGCCAACAAGATCGTCGCCGAGCCGGCGACGCTCACCGGCTCGATCGGCGTCGTCGGCGGCAAGGTGCTGATCGACGGGCTGTCGCAGAAGCTCGGCATTACCTGGGATGGGGCCAAGCTCGGCAACAACGCCGATATCGACAGCATCGTCGACGACTTCACCCCGGCCGAGCACGACGCCTTTGAGCGCTCGCTCGATTACGTCTACGGCGTCTTCAAGCAGCGCGTGGCGGAGGGGCGCAAGCTCAGCGCCGACGCGGTCGAGGCGGTCGCCAAGGGTCGCGTATGGAGCGGCGCGGACGCCAAGGCGCACGGCCTCGTCGATGCGCTTGGCGGCTTCGACACGGCACTGGCCCTGGCCAAGCAGGAAGCCGGGATCGCCGCCCAGAGCGACGTCACCCTCAAGACCTTCCCGCCGCCCAGCGAAACGCCCGCCGCCGTCATCGCCCGGTTGCTCGGCCACGCTCCCGGCGAAGGCGAGCGCTCGGCCGCAGTCCAGCTCGCCATGGCCCAGCGCGCGCTCGCCGTGCTGTCGCCGGTGCTGCAGCGGCTCGAGCTTGCCGCCGCGCCGCCCGGCGCCCTCACCATGCCGCCGCTGGAGCTGAAGTAGCGCCGCTTCCGCCTAGTTGTATTTCTGCAGCTCGATCCGCCCGATCTGGTTGCGGTGCACCTCGTCCGGGCCGTCGGCCAGGCGCAAGGTGCGCGCACTGGCATAGGCCTTGGCGAGGCCGAAATCGTCGGAGACGCCGCCCGCGCCATGCGCCTGGATCGCCCAGTCGACGATCTTGCACAGCATGTTGGGGGCGGCGACCTTGATCATGGCGATCTCGGCGCGCGCCACCTTGTTGCCGACCTTGTCCATCATGTAGGCGGCCTTCAGCGTCAGCAGACGCGACTGCTCGATCATGATGCGCGCCTCGGCGATGCGCTCGAGCGTCACCGTCTGCTCGGAGACCGGCTTGCCGAAGGCGACGCGCGACTTGACGCGCTTGCACATCTTCTCGAGCGCCCGCTCGGCCTGGCCGATCATGCGCATGCAGTGATGGATGCGGCCGGGCCCGAGGCGGCCCTGGGCAATCTCGAAGCCCCTCCCCTCGCCCAGCAGCATGTTGGCCGCGGGCACGCGCACATTGACGAAATCGACCTCGGCATGGCCGTGCGGCGCGTCGTCATAGCCGAACACCGGGAGCCAGCGCACGACCTTGATGCCGGGCGTCTCCATCGGCACCAGGATCATCGACTGCTGGAGATATTTGTTGGGCTGATTGGGCGCGGTCTTGCCCATGAAAATCAGGATTTTGCAGCGCGGGTCGGGCGCCCCTGAAGTCCACCATTTGCGGCCGTTGACGACGTAGTGGTCGCCGTCGCGGGTGATGCTGGCCTGGATGTTGGTCGCGTCCGAGGAGGCGACCGCGGGCTCGGTCATGGCAAAGGCGGAGCGGATCTTGCCGTCGAGCAGCGGCTCCAGCCACTTCTTCTTCTGCTCCGCCGTGGCGTAGCGCACCAGCACTTCCATGTTGCCGGTGTCGGGGGCGGAGCAATTGAACACTTCGGGCGCCCATTGCACCCGCCCCATGATCTCGCAGAGCGGCGCGTATTCGAGGTTGGTGAGACCGGCGCCGTATTCGGACTCCGGCAGGAACAGGTTCCAGAGCCCCGCCGCCTTTGCCTTGGGCTTCAGCTCCTCGACGACGGCCCGCGGCTGCCAGCGATTTTCCGCCGTAATATCTTCGTGATAACGATGCTCGTTCGGATAGACGTGATCGTCCATGAAGCGGCTGAGCTTCTCCTGCAGCGCCTTCACCTTGTCGGAATAATCGAAGTCCACGGGACGTCTCCCCTTTGTCGTTGGTCGCTTGTGGGCCAGCTTATCCCGCGGCCCCGCCTCCCACCAAGCGCGCCAACGCGGCGGAGCAGTCCGCAGGCGCCAAGGGTCCCCGTCTCCAGCCGCTGGCCCGCGCTACCTTAAGGCGTAGTTCCGCGCGCAATAACTCGTTAAGATGCGGAAGCCATACTGCGAAGGGGTGTAGCCGCTTCCCGGGAAACGCATGACAGCAGCCGATTGGCGGATCGGCCGGGAATTTGGAGCGCGGGGAGACGAACCATGGCAGTACTTTTGGTCATCGACGACGATGTGGCGATGCGCAAGCTCATGGTGCGCACCCTCAGCACCGGCAGCCATCAGGTGCTCGAAGCCGAGAACGGCCGCGAAGGGCTGAAGCTCATCGATGAGCACAAGCCGGACGTGGTCATCACCGACATCCTGATGCCGCAAAAAGAGGGCATCGAGACCATCCGCGAGGTCCAGGAGCGGGCGCCGGACACGCGCATCATCGCCGTCTCGGGCGGCGGCATGTCGCACAACTTGATGTTTCTCGACGTGGCGCGCGCCTTCGGCGCCGATGCCGTGCTGGCAAAGCCGTTTCGCCCCAACCAGCTCGTCGACATGGTCGAGCAGGTGTTGGGCCGGCCGCGCGCGCCGGGCTGATCGGGCCCTCCGGCCGCGCTATTGGCGGCAGCTTCGGGCATGGGTTAGCATCGTCGGACGCCCACGAAAGGCCGATCCCATGGAGGAATTGCTGCCGCTCGCCGCCGCGCTTGCCGACCGGCTCAAGGCGCGGGGGGAAACCATCGCCGTCGCGGAATCCTCGACCGGAGGGCTGATTTCGGCGGCCCTCCTCGCGATCCCCGGCGCCTCCGCCTATTTCATCGGCGGCGCCGTCATCTACACCCGCAAGGCCGGGCGCGCGTTGTTCGACGTCCCGGATGCGGCGCTGAAGGGCATGCGCTCGGCGACCGAGCCCTATGCCCTGCTGCTGGCGCGGACGGCGCGCGAGCGCTTCGGAACGGCCTGGGCCGTCGCCGAAAGCGGCGCTGCGGGGCCGACGGGCAACCGCTATGGCGATGCCGCCGGTCACTGCGCGCTGGCCATTGCCGGACCCGAGGAGCGGACGCGGACGCTCGAAACCGGCAGCGCCGACCGGCGCGCCAACATGACGGCGTTCGCCGCCGCGGCGCTGACGCTGCTGCGCGAGGCGATGGCCTGACGGCCAGAGCGACGCGCGTCCGGTGTGATTGCGGCAACGATGCTGCCGGAAAATACCAGCGACAATTTCGCATGACGAATATACACTCGTCGCAATGCTCCGGGACCGGGGCGGTCGGGCAGGCGGGAATGCTTTGCCACGGCAGCCGTTGCTGCCACCCAAATGCCTTCCGTGATCGAGCCGGCAAAGGCCAACGTTGACGGCGCGGAAAAGAACGTTCTGTCCCGGCCGGCAAGACGATTGAGTCCGCCGCGTGCCCGCGAAAGGCGTGCATCGGCGAAGACCAGGGAGGAAGGCTATGACGAGGCTGAGCAGGCGCTCGCTGCTGCGCGCATCCGTGGGCATCGCGGCGGCGGGAACGCTGGCGCGTCCCTTCATCGCCAACGCGGCAGCGACCACCGCGAGCGTGTGGTGGACGCAGGGCTTCGTCCCCGAGGAGGACGTCTCCTTCCGCAATATGGTCGCGGATTACGAGAAGGCGAGCGGCAACAAGATCGACTACAGCATCGTGCCGTTCGCGCCGCTGATGCAGAAGCTCGTCTCGGCGCTGACCAGCGGCGATGTTCCGGATGTGATGACGCACGACATCGCCGATGCGTCGCTCGTGCCGCAGAACGCCTGGCACGACAGGCTGGTGGACATCACGGACGTCGTCGAGACACAGAAGGCGCATTTACATCCGACTGCGCTCCTGGCGTCCCAGTACTACAACAGCGCGACGAGGAAGCGGAGCTTCTATTACGCCCCCTACAAGACCTCGGTGCTGCCCTTCCACATCTGGAACTCGCTGGTCGAGAAGGCCGGCTACAAGTTGTCGGACGCACCGAAGACGTGGGACGCCTTCTGGGACTTCTTCAAGCCGATGCAGAAGAAGCTGCGCGATCAGGGCCAGCGCGGCGTCTATTCGCTGGGCCTGCAGCCGACGACCGCCGGGCCGGCGGACGGCAACAACACCTTCCATCACTTCCTCATTGCCTATGGCGGAAACGGCATCGTCACCAAGGACGGCGTGCCGCATCTCGACGATCCCCAGGTCAAGGAAGCGGTGGTGAAAGCGCTGACCTACATCGGCACGGCGGTGAAGGACGGCTATGTCCCGCCCGGCGCTCTCAGCTGGAGCGATGCCGACGACAACAACGCCTTCCACGCCAAGCAGATCGTCATGGATCTGGACGGCACGATCTCGACCGAGGTCGCGCTCTACCACAACAAGGCGGAATACGACGACATCGTCACCATGGGGCTGCCGCTCGACAACGCGGGCAAGCCCATTTCGGCACAGCTCGCGGTCGGCGGCGCCTTCATCCCGAAAGGCGCCAAGAATGTCGAGGTGGCGAAGGACTTCATCAAATACGTGATGCAGCCCAAGGTCGTGAACGAGTATCTGAAGACCGGGCTCGGCCGCTGGCTGCCGCCGATGCCCGAGCTGGTCAAGACCGATCCCTTCTGGCTCGACCCCAAGGACCCGCATCGCGTGGCTTACGTCCAAGAGGGCGTGCTCGGCGAAACAGTGCCGAACTACCCGGTCTTCAACCCGGGCTATGCCGAAGCGAACGCGCAGCAGATCTGGGGCACCGCCGCCGCCGATGTCATCCGCGACGGCAAGTCGCCGGAAGCGGCAGCGGAGTATGCGCTGAAGCAGATCGGCGACATCCTGGCGAAATATCCCATCGCGCAGAGCTGAGAGGCGGTCATGAACGGCGCCCAGGTTCTCCGGTCGGCGAAGGCCATTCCCGCCCGTGTCCTTCCCATCGCCCGGCCGCGGCGACGCCTGTGGCAGGGTGGCTTGCAGGGCTCGGAATTTGCCTGGGCCATCGCCTTCGTCGTGC
>DASQSR010000396.1:0-2635 GCA_035642295.1 Allostellaceae bacterium
CCGCCAGATCCGCCGCCGGGGTCGGGCAGCCGCGCTGATCGGCGACGACGCGCAGCTCCTCGCGCTCGCTGCCGAGGCGCAGCATGGTCTTGACGAAATTCCCGCCGGCGCGGCCGAAGATCCAGGCCGAGCGCAGGATGAGGTGCCGCTCGAGCCGCTCGCGGATCGCCGCCTCGCCGGCCGCCTTGCTGCGGCCATAGACGCTGAGCGGCGCGACCGGGTCGCTCTCGCGCCAGGCCGCCGCCTTCGTTCCGTCGAAGACGTAATCGGTCGAGACGTGGAGCAGCGGAATGCCCGCCCGCGTACAAGCCTCCGCGAGCCGGGCCGGGCCGTCGCGATTGACCGCAAACGCCCGCTCCGCCTCGCTCTCGGCGCGGTCGACCGCGGTATAGGCGGCAAGATTGACGACGCCGTCGAAGCCGCCTTCTTCGATCTGCGCCGCCGCTTCCGGTCGGGTGATGTCGAGCGCCGCATGGCTCTTCCCCACGGCCTCGACACCGAGGCCCGGCGCCTGCCGCATCACCTCGGCGCCGACCTGCCCGCCGGCACCGGTGACGAGAAGCCGGAGCCGCTCCGCCATCGTTCCCCCTCCCTGCCGCGCCGGCGCTACGATGGTCGCTCCGCCGCGGCTTGGCAACCGTTCGGCCGAAAGAGGAGAAAGACCCATGAGGCTGCCCGCTCTGGCCCTGCTTGCGCTGTGCGCCCCGGCGCTCCTTGCCTGCGGCAGCTTCACCTGCGAGCGCCCGGGCGCATTTCCGCCGCCCGCCGCCGGCATGGCGCGGCTCTATGTCTTCCGCCCGCCCGGGTATGAGCTGCCGGACTGGACCACCGTGTCCCTCAACGGCGAGCGGCTCGGCGATTCCGGGCCCGGCACGGTCTTCCATCGCGACGTGCCGCCCGGCCGCTACGAGATCGAGGTGCGCAGCGAGCGGCTCTATCCCGATCAGTTCAAGACCGTCGCCATCGGTCCCGGCAGCACCACCTATGTCGAGGTCGATGCGCTGCCGCATTGGGGCCAGACCGGCTTCGGTCGTCCCGGCGCCACCTTCGCCGTCACCATCGCCGATCCCGCCTCCGCCCCGCGCACGATCGCCGCGCTGTGCCTCACGCCTTGAGATATCGGCGGGCAAGTGACTCGAGGGGTCACCACGGAGATCACGGAGAGTCAAAGAGTGGCGCGCGTAGCGCGCCCAAACACCCACCTCCGTATCCTCCGTCCCTCCGTGGTGAATCCTTTGCTGCCGCACTCGCGCGCGAGGAGGGTCAGTGCGTCGCAGACCTGAGCCGGCGCATCATGGCGACGGCGCTCGCCGGGCAGAGCGTGGTGAATTCCGGGCTTGCCGCCACCTCCGGCGGCACGGCGTCGCGCGCGATGCGGGCGAAGCCCAGCTTCTCGAAGAACGGCGCCGCGCCTTCCGTCATCAGGTAAAGCGCCTCGGCGCCGCGCCGCCGCGCTTCCTCCGCCATGGCGGCGACGATCGCCGTTCCTTCGCCGCGCGCCCGCGCCGGCGGCAGCACGACGAGGGCGCGCAGCAGCGCCGCGGGACCCACCGGCAGGAGCCCGGCAAAGCCGATGACGCCGCCGCCGGGCTCGCGGAAAACGAGGAAGACCGTGCCGCCGGCCCGCTCCGGGCCGGGCAGCCCTTCGGCGGCCAGCGCCTCGGCGATCAGCGGCATGTCGGCCGCCTCCGCCTCGGCGCCGATCACCGGCGGCAGCGTCCGCTCGGCCATTGCGCCCTCCGATCCCGTCCCCTTGGTTAACGCGCGCCCGCCCGAGACGCTTCCCGCGCCGCCGCGCCGCGTCACCCCGCCTCTTGCGCAAGCCCCCTTGGATCGCCATCGTATCCGCCGATCGGACGGCGTCGAGCCTCGACTTCGGACGGCCGGGCGCTGCAGTTGTTCACGACATTGGAGGTCGCCCCTGCCTTCTGCCCGCGATGCTGCTGCCGTTCCGATCCTCGCTGCGCTGAGCGGCGGGCTACTGTCGGAGCGGTCTCGGGGAAACCTTGGCGTGAAGGTCGTCAGCTGGAACCTGCTGCGCCGCGAAGGCGCCGCAGTCGAGGACATTGCCGCGCTGGTGCGCCGGGAGCAGCCCGATCTCCTGCTCATGCAGGAAGCGACGGCGGAGATGCAGGGACTGCCGTTTCTGGTCGGCGGCCACTTCCATTGGCATCCGCTGCCGGGGCGCATCCACGGGCTTGCCGCCTGGGGCCCTGAGCCGCTGCCGCCGCCCGAGGCGCTGGTGCTGCCGGTCTCGCGCATGCCGGGGCGGCTGCCGCCGCGCATCGCGCAGATCCTCCGTCTCGGCGCGATCACCGTGGCGAATGTCCATCTCTCGCACGGTCAGCTGCTGAACCGCTGGCAGCTGCTGCGCCTCGTGCGCGCCCTCGAGGGGCCGGCGGCGATCATCGGCGACTTCAACACCGTCGGCCCCACCGTGCTGCCCGGCTTCCGCGATGTCGGCCCGCGCGAGCCGACCCATCGCGCCCGCAACGTCCTGCCTTTCCGGCTCGACCGCTGCCTCGCGCGCGGCCTCTATTGCCTCGAGGCGCGCGCCTTGGACCAGGGCCCTTCCGACCACCGCCCGATCGCGCTCGAGCTCGTCGCGCTGCCGCTCGCCGTCGTCTCCTTCGGC
>DASQSR010000397.1:0-2745 GCA_035642295.1 Allostellaceae bacterium
GCCGGCGCGGCGATTCGATCGCGCTCGAGCCCGCCAACAAGGACTACGAAACCCGCATCTTCGGCCCCGACCGCGTCAAGGTCCAAGGCAAACTGGTGGGATTGCTGCGGCGGTATTGAGTTCGCGCGCTCATCGGTTCGAGCGAAGCAAGCTCGACTATCGCCCTCTCCGCCCGCTTGCGGGGGGAGAGGGCGCGAGCGAAGCGAGCGGGTGAGGTGGGTGTCGATGCAGGCCTCGCTCTACCCCAGAAAAGACACCTCACCCTTCCCGTCGCTGACGCGACGGGCCCCTTCCCTCTCCCCGCTTTGCGCGGAGAGGGATGAGTGTCGAACTTCGTCGCGCTCGCCACCGAGCGCCCTTTCGCGGCAGGAAATATCCCGCCAAATCAACCCCTTGGCCCGCGCCGCGGCGGCCTTCACCCTCTGTCAGCAAACTCGGCGTACGCTCGCCGGCATGAATCGCGGCATCTGGATCCTCGCGACCTGGCTCGTCCAGAAGCATGGCGCCGACGCGCCCTATGCCGTGCATGAGCGCATCATGGCGATGCGCCACGCGATGATCGAGCAGGAGCACATCGATCTCTGGCTGATGGTCGACGACGCGGTCCGCGCCTGGCTCAAGACCGCCCCCTCGCCTCAGGACACGATTCACTGACCCCGCGCGCGGCGATCCGCCGGCGCCGCAGCGCGCTCAGTCGCTCATCGTATGCATGGCCGCCTTCACCACCATGTCCGACGCCTTGTTGCTGTCGGCGAGCTGCTTGTCGGGGACGATGTAGAGCTGGCCCTGATAGGCGACGATGATGTGGCACTTGCCGATCGGCTGGGCGCCGGCGACGATGTTGGCGGCGACGGTTTCGCTCAGCTTCGCCGGCGCCTTGGTGATGCGCGGTCTTGGCTGGCCGATATCCTGCGCCGTTTGCACCATCGACGCCGTGTTGTTCTCGAAGTCAAGGAAGAGAGAGCCCGGCGGATCGGCGCGGCCCGTTGCCGTACCAGCCCCTGTTGCCGCGGCGGCAAGACCTGCCAATGCCAGACGTCGCGAGAGCTTCGCCATCGCCATCTCCTGTCAGCATGAAGTCGATGGCTCACTCTGTCGGAGCGGCGTTGCGCGGTCTTTTTGAATCGCCCGCCCGATGTTCTATTCGCATGGACGAAGCCCGCGCCCGTGCATCGCCCGCAACCGTGCGTGAAACCAGCGCCACGTGGGCATAACTCTGAATTTCCCTGGCCGCGCGATGCGCCGCGCTCACGGCTCCTCCCCCGCCGCCGTCCAGCGCCGCGTGCCGCGCCAGTCTGCCACCGTCTCGATGCGCACGCCGTCCGCCTCGAGCCAGACCGCATGCGCGCCGTTCTTCGCCGTCCCGGCGCTGTCGATGATGTGCGCCGGGCGGCAAGTGTCCGGCGCCGGCATCGGACTCACCACGAGATCGGCCCCGTCGCACGCCGCCGCGAACCCCGCCGCGCTGCGGATCAAGGCGACGCTGCGCCCACGCGCGCGGTAGACACAGCTCACCCGTGTGCAGGTGAGGCGCCCGTCGGCGCTGGCGCCTTCCTTAGGCCAGACGCCGCTCGCGCCGGCGGCGCTGCGCTGCGTCCAGGTCTCCTGCGTGAAGCGCTCGCCGCGCTTGCGCGAGAGGAGATAGCTGCCATCGGCGGCGCGCACCGCGACGAGCCCGCCTTCGCCGGAGACCAGGAGATCGGGCGGCCGCACCATCAGCAGGCTGAGATAGCCCGCTGCCACCGGCGCCAAGCCCAGCCAGCGCCAGCGCCGCGTCCAGATGGCAAGCCACAGCCCGCCGATCGCGATGAGGATCAGCCCCTCTGCCGGCATGCTGGGAAGGCTCACCACCGCGCCCGGCCAGGAGGTGACGCCGTCGGCGATCGCCTTCACGGCGTCGATGCCCCAGCCCATCGGCACCAGCGCCAGCTTCTCGGCGCCGAACGGCATCAGGAGGCAGGCGACGAGCGCCCAGGGCATGATCCAGAAGCCGGTGATCGGCACCGCCAGCGCATTCGCCACCACCGAATAGATCGGGAAGCGGTTGAAGTGATAGATCGTGAACGGCATCGTCGCCACCGTCGTCACCATGGTGGTGAAGGCGATGCCGAGGAGATAGAGGCCGCAGCGCCGGAGCGCGCCCGCATCGCGGTGCCAGCGGCCGAGCGGCTCGCGCATCGCCTCGTAGAACGCGACGAGCGCGGCAACGGCGGCGAACGACATCTGGAAGCTCGGCCCCGCCGCCGCATCCGGCGTCATCAGCATGACGAAGAGCGCGGCGGCGGCGATGGCGCGCGCCGAGACGCTGAGCCGGTCGACGAGCACCGCGAGCAGCACCAGCCCGGTCATGACGAAGGCGCGGCGCGACGGCACCGTCGCGCCCGACAGCAGCATGTAGAGAAAGATCGCGACGAGCGCGCCCGCCGCCGCCCATTTCTTCGTCGGATAGCGCAGCGCCACCGCCGGGATCAGCGCCAGCGCCGCGCGCAAGGCGAAGAACACCGCCGCCGCCACCATGCCGAGATGGAGCCCGGCGATCACCAGGATGTGCGCCAATCCGGCATCGCGGAAATGCCCGGCTTCGTCCGGCGGAATGTCGTGCTTCTCGCCGGCGATGAGCGCCGCGGCGATGGCGCCGGTATCGCCCGGCAGCGCCGCGCGCAGCCGCGCCGTCACATCGGCGCGCACCCGCTCCACCGCCTGGCGCCAGAAGCTGGCGCCGGCGCCCGCCGGCGGTGCGATGGC
>DASQSR010000398.1:0-6639 GCA_035642295.1 Allostellaceae bacterium
AGCAGCACCGCGCCGCCGCGCGGCAGGATGGCGTCGCCGAAGGCGGTGACGATGAGCGAGCCGCTGCGGATCGGCTGGCGCACGGCAAAGCGCTCGACGAGCCGCGCGATGGGATCCACTTCGCTCGCGCGCTTTCCTCGCTCCGCCCTGGTCATCGGCGCCGGGCGCCCGTCGCCCTCATCCCGTCCTCTGGGTGTGTCTGAGTTTGAATGTAGCGGCGGTCGCTCAGGGTGGGGACGACCCGTTCCAAAATCTATGCTCTACGGTTTCGCCTTCCGCGAGGTACCGAAGATCTTCCGCAGGGTCGAGCGTGATCTCGATGCCGATGATCTCACCGCCACGACGATAGAGCGCGATCACCGCCCGGCTCTCGATGATGTCCTGGACAAAACGCTTGAGCGCATCGTCCTTTGTCGGGCCGTAGCTGGGAACGAGCAGATTGGCGTGGGTGTGCCACGGGTAGCCTTCAAACCCAAGCATCACGTCGCCATCGTCGCCCGCTGTCAGCACCAGCCTTAGCTTACCGTCCGGGCTTTCGTAGATATTCGCCGCCACGCGCCATTACCCAACGAAGAGGGAGCCGCCAAGCACCTTGCCGCCAAGATCGCACCGCCGCAAGCTGCGCGGAAAGCCGCGTCCTCTGGGGCCGCTTGCGTCGGCGGCACTCTAGTCCAATGATGGCGGCCGATCCCAGGGGCATGACCGCGGGGACGAGAGGAGGAAGCCGATGAACAGCGATGCCAAGAAGACCACGCTGCGGATGATCCCTTACGGCATCTACGTGCTCACTGCCGATGACGGCAAGGGCGGCATCGCCGCCGCCACCGTCAATTTCGTCACGCAAAGCTCCTTCGCGCCGCCGCTGGTGGTGGTCGGCGTCAAGGCCGACAGCGGCGCCTATCAGGTGGTGAAGGCGGCAGGGAAGTTCGCCCTCAACATGCTGGGCAAAAACCAGAAGAGCCTCGCCTTCACCTTCTTCCGCCCGGCCGACGTGAAGGACGGCAAGCTCAGCGGCCAGCCCTATCGCCCCGGCACCACCGGCGCGCCGATCCTGACCGAGGCGCCGGCCGCGGCCGAATGCCAGGTCAAGACCATCCTCGCCGAGGGCGATCACCACATCATCGTCGGCGAGGTCGTCGAGGCGCATCTGATGAAGCCGCCGGCCGGCCGCCCCGACGCCGCCATCCTCGAGATGAAGGATCTCGGCGAGAACGTCTTCTACGGCGGCTAGGCCTGCCCCGCCCTCGCACGCCGCAAGAGCGGCGCGGGGGAGGGGTGACACCCCGGCGGCCAGCCTCTATGAGTCCGGCGGGAGGACGCATGCGCGAGTTCGGCGGCTTCGACTACATCATCGTCGGCGGCGGCTCGGCGGGTTGCGTCCTCGCCAACCGCCTGACGCAATCCGGCGAGCACCGCGTGCTGCTGCTCGAGGCCGGCGGCGAGGACCGCAATCCCTGGATCCACATCCCGATCGGCTACGGCAAGCTGTTCAAGAACGCCAAGGTCAACTGGCTCTATGAGAGCGAGCCGGAGCCGGAGTTGGGCGGCCGCCGCATCCTCCAGCCGCGCGGCAAGGTGCTCGGCGGGTCCAGCTCGATCAACGGCCTCGTCTATATCCGCGGCCAGAAGGAGGATTTCGACCATTGGCGCCAGCTCGGCAATGTCGGCTGGAGCCATGACGATGTGCTCTCCTATTTCCGCCGTGCCGAGGATCAGCAGCGCGGCACCGACGATTTCCACGGTACCGGCGGCCCGCTTTGCGTCTCCGACCAGTGTGAGCCGCACGAACTCTGCGATGCCTTCATCGCCGCGGCGCAGGAGACGGGGATTCCGCGCAAGGACGATTTCAACGGTGCGCGCCAGGAGGGGGTGGGCTACTTCCAGACGACCTCGCGCCGCGGCCGGCGCTGCAGCGCCGCGGTCGGCTATCTCCGCCCGGCGCGCCGGCGTCCCAATCTGCGCGTGCTGACCGAGGCGCCGACCTTGAAGGTCGTCGTCGAGAGCGGCGTTGCCACCGGCGTCCTCTTCGCCCATCAGGGCGAGACCTGGCGCGCGACGGCGGAGGGCGAAGTCATCCTCGCCGCCGGCGCCATCGCCAGCCCGCCCCTGCTCCAGCTTTCCGGCATCGGGCCCGGCGCGCTGCTGCAGCGCTTCGGCATTCCCGTCATGAAGGATCTCCCGGGCGTCGGCGAGAACCTGCAGGATCACCTGCAGTCGCGCCTCGTCTATCGCTGCACCCGGCCGATCACCCTCAACGACGATGTCGCGAGCCTCGCCCGCAGCCTCGGCATTGGCCTGCGCTACGCGCTCTGGCGCAAGGGGCCGCTCGCCATCAGCGCCGGCTATGCCGGCGGCTTCTTCCGCACCGATCCGCGCCTGTCAACGCCCGACGTCCAGGCGCATTTCATCAACTTCAGCACGACGCGGATGGGCGACAAGCTCCATCCCTTCTCCGGCTTCACCGCCTCGATCTGCCAGCTCCGCCCCGAGAGCCGCGGCCATGTCCGCATCAACAGCGCCGATTCCGCCGCGCGCCCGGCGATCCAGCTCAACTATCTCGCCGCCGAGACCGACCGCCGCACCATGGTGAGCGGCCTCACCCTGCTGCGGCGGATCATGCAGGCGCCGGCGCTTCGCCCTTATATCGAAAGCGAGTACGAGCCCGGCCCCGGCTGCGCTTCCGACGACGATCTGCTGCGCTACATCCGCGAGCGCGCCAGCACCATCTATCATCCGACCTGCAGCTGCCGCATGGGCGAGGACAGCATGGCGGTGGTCGATGCGCGGCTCAGCGTGCACGGCGTCGGGCGGCTGCGCGTCATCGACGGCTCGGTGATGCCGACCGTCGTTTCCGGCAACACCAATGCGGCGATCATCATGATCGCCGAGAAGGGCGCCGACATGATCCTCGAAGATCGTGCGCAGCGCCCGTCGCTGGCGCGCGCCGCGTCGTTCTAGGAGTTCTCCAACAGGTTCCAAGCGGAGGCAAAAGCATGTATGCGAATCTGGCGCTTTACATCGACGGCGAATGGATCTCGGGCGGCGGGCGCGAGAGCGAGCCGGTGATCAATCCCGCGACCGAGAAGCCGCTCGCCACCTTGACCCATGCGAGCAAGGCCGATCTCGACCACGCGCTCGCGGCGGCCGAGCGCGGCTACAAGACCTGGCGCGCCACGGCGCCTTATGAGCGCGCCCGCATCATGCGCAAGGCCGCCGATCTCATCCGCGAGCGGCTCGAGCCGATCGCCCGCATGCTCACCATGGAGCAGGGCAAGGTCATCGCCGAGGCGCGCATCGAGGTCGCCGTCTCCGCCGACATCATCGAATGGTACGCCGAGGAGGGAAAGCGCACCTATGGCCGCATCATTCCCGGCCGCGTTGCCGGCGTGCGGCAGATGACGGTGCAGGAGCCGGTCGGCGTCTGCGCCGCCTTCACGCCGTGGAACTTCCCCGGCGTCACCCCGGCGCGCAAGATCGGCGGCGCGCTCGGCGCCGGCTGCTCGCTCATCATCAAGGCGTCGGAGGAGACGCCCGGCACCTGCGTCGAGCTGGTGCGCGCCTTCCATGACGCGGGCCTGCCCAAGGGCGTGCTCAACCTCGTCTTCGGCGTGCCGGCGCGCATCTCCGAGCACATCATCGCTTCCGACATCGTGCGCAAGGTCTCCTTCACCGGCTCGATCCCGGTCGGCAAGCATCTCACCAAGCTGGCGGCCGAGGGCATGAAGCGCACCACCATGGAGCTCGGCGGTCATTCGCCGGTCATCGTCTTCGGCGATGCCGATCCCGAGAAATCCGCCGAGATCGCCGCCGCCGGCAAGTTCCGCAATGCCGGCCAGGTCTGCATCTCGCCGACGCGCTTCTACGTGCAGCAGGACAATTACGACCGGTTCGTGAAGCGCTTCACCGACTATGCCAAGGGGCTGAAGCTCGGCGACGGCCTCGCCGACGGCACGACCATGGGGCCGCTCGCCAATCCGCGCCGGCTCGACGCCATGGAAGGCTTCGTCGCCGACGCCAAGAAGCGCGGCGCCAAGCTCCCCGCCGGCGGCGCGCGCCACGGCAACCAGGGCTTCTTCTTCGCGCCCACGGTGATCACCGACATCCCCGATGACAGCCGCCTCATGACCGAGGAGCCGTTCGGGCCGATGGCGCCGATCACGCCGTTCAAGACCCTCGACGAGGTGGTGGCGCGCGCCAATGCGCTGCCCTTCGGCCTTGCCGCCTACACCTTCACCGGCTCGACGCGCACGGCGAACCTCATTTCCGACGCGCTCGAGGCCGGCATGGTCGGCGTCAACAGCCTCGCCATCTCGACGCCGGAAACCCCCTTCGGCGGCATGAAGGAAAGCGGCTACGGCCACGAAGGCGGCATCGAAGGCCTCGAAGCCTACACCCAGAAAAAGCTGGTGGTGCAGGCTTAGCGCAGCGCGCGGCGCTTTCTCCCCTACAAAAAACAACCCCCTCCCCCCTTGCGGGGGAGGGAAGGGGTGGGGGTGCAAGCGGCACGCAGTAACAAGAGTAGAAAATGCTGACCTTCACCTACGACCAGCTCCCCGTACGCGTCGTCTTCGGCGCCGGCAGCTTCGACAAGCTCGCCGAGGAGGTCGGGCGGCTGGGCTTGAAGCGCGCCATGGTGCTGTCGACGCCGGGCCAGCGGCGGCTCGCCGAGGAGGCGCAGAAACGCCTCGGCGTCGCCACCGGCGGCATCCATGCCGAAGCGGTGATGCATGTGCCGGTCGAGACCGCGCGGCTCGCGCGCGAGACCGCGCGGCGCCTTGCCGCCGATTGTCTCGTCGCCATCGGCGGCGGCTCGACCATCGGCCTCGGCAAGGCGGTGGCGCTCGACACCGGCCTCCCCATCATCGCCGTGCCCACGACCTATTCCGGCTCGGAGATGACGCCGATCTACGGCCTCACCGACAACGGCGTGAAGCGCACCGGGCGCGACCGCAAGGTGCTGCCGCGGATCGTGCTCTACGATCCCGCGCTCACCGTCGGGCTGCCGGCGAAAGTGTCGGGGCCTTCGGGCATCAACGCGCTCGCTCATTGCGTCGAGGCGCTCTATGCCGAGGACGGCAATCCCGTCACCCGGCTGATGGCGGCCGAAGGCATCCGCGCGCTCGCCCGCGCCTTGCCGCTCGTCGTCAAGGAGCCGCTCAATCTCGAGGCGCGGAGCGAGGTGCTCTACGGCGCCTGGCTCGCCGGCAGCGCCCTCGGCGCGGTGACCATGGGGCTCCATCACAAGCTCTGCCACACCCTCGGCGGCGCCTTCAACCTGCCTCATGCCGAGCTGCACACCGTCGTCCTGCCGCATGCCGTCGCCTACAACCGCGCCGCGGCCGCCGCGGCGATGCGCATGGCAGCCGAGGCCCTCGGCGTCGCCGACCCGGCGCGGGGGATTTACGAGCTCGCCAAGAAGGTCGGGGCGCCGCTCTCGCTCAAGGAGCTCGGCATGCCCGAGGACGGCATCGAGCGCGCCGCCAAGCTCGCCGTCGAGAGCCCGTACCGCAATCCGCGCCCGGTCGAGTATGCTGGCGTGAAGCGGCTGATCGAGGATGCCTGGGCGGGGCGCCGCCCCGGCTGAGGGCCGCCCTGCCCCGAGGAGGAGGAGCGATGCGCGAGTTCACCGAGGAGACCCTGACCGAGGCGGTGGTGGCGCGGCTCGCGCGCACCGAGGATCCGCGCTTCAAGGCGGTGATGACCGCGCTCATCCGCCATCTCCACGCCTTCGTGCGCGAGGTCGAGCTGACCGAAGCGGAATGGATGGCGGCGATCCGCTTCCTGACCTCCACCGGCCAGGCCTCGGTCGGCGACCGGCAGGAGTTCATCCTGCTCTCCGACGTGCTCGGCGTCTCCATGCTGGTGGACGCGATCAATCACCGCGGCGGGCGGGGCGTCACCCAATCGACGGTGCTCGGTCCGTTCTACATCGAAGGCGCGCCCGATCTCCCGATGGGCTTCGACATCTCCCATGGCGGCGCGGGCGAGCCGACCGAAGTCAGGGGCCGCGTGCTGAACCAGGACGGCCAGCCGATCAAGGACGCGGTGCTCGACGTCTGGCAGACCGCGCCCAACGGCTTCTACAGCACGCAGGACCCGAACCAGGACCGCTTCAACCTGCGCGGCCGCTTCCGCACCGGCGCTGACGGCGCCTATTTCTTCCGCACCATCAAGCCGACCAGCTATCCCGTGCCGACCGACGGACCGGTCGGTGCCATCCTCAACGCCATGGGCCGCCATCCCATGCGTCCCGCCCATCTCCATTTCATCGTCTCGGCACCGGGCTACGAGCGGGTGACGACGCATCTCTTCGTCGACGGCGATCCCTATCTCGACAGCGACGTCGTCTTCGGCGTCAAGAACTCGCTCGTCGTCGCCTTCGCCCCCAAGCCCGGCGGCAAGACGCTGGAAGCGACCTACGATTTCGGCCTGAAGCGGGCGGCGTAGCCGCCCGCCCCCGCGAAAGCGGGGGCCCATCGCGACGCAGCGTTCGGCCGCCGCCGGCGTTCACCCGGCATGGCCGAGCCTTCGGGCAGCCCAGCCGAGCGTCATGAGCCGCGCCTCGTCGTCGTCGGGGCAGGGTTCGGCGGGCTGACGCTGGTGCAGCATCTGCGCGAGGTGCCGCTCAGGATCACACTG
>DASQSR010000399.1:0-3315 GCA_035642295.1 Allostellaceae bacterium
TCGGCCGCCGCTTCCTCGGCGGCGGCATTGCCGGGGAGATAAGAGAGCAGATCGCCGGGCTGGCAGCGGAGGATATCGCAGAGCCGCTCCAAGGTGGCGAAGCGCACGCCCTTGACCCGGCCGTTCTTGAGCAGCGACAGGTTGGCTTCGCTGATGCCGATCTTCTGCGCCAGCTCCTTGGAGCGCATCTTGCGGCGTGCGAGCATGAGGTCGAGACGAACGATGATGGCCATCGGTAATTTTCCTAGATGAAATGTGCATTCTCGTCGGCGAGGCGGACGGCCTCGCGCGCGGCGGCGGCGATGGCGATCAGCACCGCGCCGATGACGGCGACGCCGACATAGTCGGGCGACAGCGCGAGGACGACCTGACGCCGGTCCGCGGTGAAGACGCTGACGGCCAGCGACAGCAGCGCGCCGCCCGCCGGCTGCAGCACCGCCGCGGCGACGAGCGCCAGCCCCATGCGTTTGAGGCGCTGCGGCACTTCGGCGATGAACACCTGCCCGGCGCTGATCAGCCGGCACAGCAGGAGCGCTTCGCGCACGGCGGCGAAGAGCGGCAGCGCCGGAACCGCGAGCGCCGCGCAGGCCGCGAGGCGACCGCCGGGTCCGAGCAGGGAAGGATCGAGGCCGCTGCGCGCCAGGGCCGGCTGATAGGCGAGGAGCTGCGGCCAGATCAGCGTCGTCCCGCCGAGTCCGAGCAGCAGGGCCAGCAGATAGAGCAGAACGAGCCAGCGAAGGCGGCGGCCGAGGCGGGCGAGCGCCGCCGCCGGATCATGGGGAAATGCGCGGGACAGCATGCCAGCCTCCAAAGTATCTTGCCGCCGTACGTATATTAGTTTATGCAATACGATAATACAATATCGTAAGGATGAACCAACCGGACGATCCCCCGAAGCGCAGGAGAGAGCCGATGAGGTCGGCGGCGGAGCGAAAAGGGCTTGAGCGGCGGTTTCCCAGCGATCATGGTGGCGCGATTTTTCCGCGCGCCGCAGAGGGCGGCAGAGGTATGGCACAAGCAGTTCCGCTCGCGGTCGAGGTGACATCGGAGGACGAGACGGCGCTGGCGTCGGCGGTCGAGCGCGCCGCGGCGGCGCTGCTGGCGCAGCAGCAGGGCGACGGGCATTGGGTCTACGAGCTCGAGGCCGATGCTACCATTCCGGCCGAATACATTCTGCTGCAGCATTATCTCGACGAGATCGATGACGGGCTGCAGCAAAGGCTCGCGCAGTATCTCCGCTCGGTGCAGGGCGCCGATGGCGGCTGGCCGCTGTTCCATGGCGGCGCGGCCGACCTGTCGGCGACGGTCAAGGCGTATTTCGCGCTGAAGGCCACCGGCGACTCGCCGGAGGCGCCGCACATGGCCCGGGCGCGAGAGGTAATTCTGGCGCGCGGCGGCGCCGCTCACGCCAACGTCTTCACCCGCATCCAGCTTGCCCTCTTCGGCGAGCTGCCCTGGCACGCGGTGCCGGTGATGCCGGTGGAGATCATGCACCTGCCGCTCTGGTTCCCGTTCCATCTCAGCAAGGTCAGCTATTGGTCGCGCACGGTGATCGCGCCGCTGCTGGTGCTGATGGCGAAGAAGCCGCGGGCGCGCAATCCGCGCGGCATCACGGTGCGGGAGCTGTTCGCGCCGGGGACTCAGGCGAGGCCGCCCAAGGCCAAAGGCTCCCTCTGGGCGGTGGTGTTCAACGGGATCGACAGCGTCCTCAGGGCGCTCGAGCCCTATTTTCCGGCGCGCTCGCGCCAGAGCGCCATCGACAAAGCGCTCCTCTTCGTGCGCGAGCGGCTCAACGGCGAGGACGGGCTCGGCGCCATCTACCCGGCGATGGCGAACGCGGTGATGATGATGGACTGCCTGGGCTTTCCCCAGGACGATCCCGCTCTCGTCACCGCCAAGGCGGCGCTGCGCAAGCTGCTGGTGCTGACACCCGGGCGGTCCTATTGCCAGCCCTGCGTCTCGCCGATCTGGGACACGGCGCTCGCGGCCCATGCGCTGATGGAGGTGGGCGATGCCGAAGCCGACGCGGCGGTCGGGCGCGCGCTCGACTGGCTCGCCGAGCGGCAGGTTCTCGACGTTGCCGGCGATTGGGCGACCTGGCGGCCCGGCCTCAGGCCCGGCGGCTGGGCGTTCCAATACGCCAATCCGCATTATCCCGATGTCGACGACACCGCCGTGGTGGCGCTGGCGCTCGACCGCTTCGACCGTGCCCGCTACGCCAACGCCATCGCGCGTGCGGCCGAATGGGTTGCCGGCATGCAAAGCCGCGGCGGCGGCTGGGGCGCCTTCGATGTCGACAACAGTTATTTCTATCTGAACTACATTCCCTTCGCCGATCACGGCGCGCTGCTCGATCCGCCGACCGCCGACGTCTCGGCGCGCTGCGTCAGCTTCCTCCGTCAGCTCCGTGGCCCCGGGGCGGAGGATCGCGCCGCCGCGGACGGCGTCGCCTATCTTCTGCGCGAGCAGGAGAGCGATGGCTCCTGGTTCGGCCGCTGGGGGACCAACCACATCTACGGCACCTGGTCGGTGCTGTGCGCCCTCGCCGTTGCCGGAGTGAGCCGGGAGGCGCCTTCGGTCCGCCGCGCCGTGCAATGGCTCCTGGCGCGGCAGCGCGCCGATGGCGGCTGGGGCGAGGACGGCGGCTCCTATTGGTCCGACCGTCCGCGCGGCGAAGGCAAGGAAAGCACCGCCTCGCAGACCGCCTGGGCGCTGCTGGGGCTGATGGCGGCAGGGGAGGCGGACCATCCCGCGGTGGCGCGGGGCGTCGGCTATCTCCTCGCGACGCAGCAGCCGCACGGGCTCTGGGACGAGTCCTGGTACACCGCGGTCGGATTCCCGCGCGTCTTTTATCTCCGCTATCACGGCTACCGCGCCTTTTTCCCGCTCTGGGCGCTGGCGCGCTACCGCAACCTGCGGCGCGGCAACGACACGATGCGCGGCCGCGGCATGTGATGCCGGTGGCCGCGGTCACCGGGCTGGCCGCCGAGGCGCGCATCGCCCGACGCGCCGGACTCGCCGCTGCGGCTTCGGGCGGCGATGCCGTGCGCACCCGCGCGGCGATCCAAGGTCTCATCGCCGGCGGCGCGACGTCTCTCGTCAGCTTCGGCATTTGCGGCGCGCTCGACTCGGCGCTGGTGCCGGGGAGCCTGCTGCTGCCGGAAGCGGTGCGCGACGAAGGCGGCGTCCGTCTTGGCGTCGACCGCGCCTGGCATGGGCGCGCGGCCGCAGTGCTGGCGGCGCGCGGCCTGACGGCGCTGACCGGCGATATCCTCGGCGCGGACGCGATCGTGGCAAGCCCCGAGCGCAAAGCAG
>DASQSR010000400.1:0-12977 GCA_035642295.1 Allostellaceae bacterium
CATTTCGGCTCGCTCGAGACCACCGCGGCGCTGCGTCTGGCGCCGGTGCTGGCTGCCTATGTCGCAGCCTATCCCGAGGTCGATCTCGCGCTCACCACCGGCACCTCGGCCGAGCTCGTAGCCCAGGTTCTGGAGCATCGCCTCGAAGGCGCTTTCGTGTGCGGCCCGGCGCACCACCCCGAGCTGCTGGCGGAGCCGGTCTTCGCCGAAGAGCTGGTGCTGGTGACAGCGCCCTCCTGCCGGCGCCTCGATGACGCGCTGGCGCGGCGCGATCTCAAGATCGTCGTGCTGCGCGCCGGCTGCTCCTATCGTCAGCGCCTCGAAGAGATGCTGGCGCGGCGTGGCGTCGTCGGCTTGCGCCGGCTCGAGTTCGGCACCATCGAGGGCCTGCTCGGCTGCGCCGCCGCCGGGCTTGGCGTCACGCTGCTGCCGCGCGCTCTGGTTGAGCCGGCGCGGCGCGCGCGGCGCGTCGCGGTGCACACCCTGCCGCCGGAGGAGGCGCGGGTCGAGACGCTGTTCATCCGCCGCCGCGACGCCTATGTCTCGAGCGCGCTCGCCGCTTTCCTCGCCTGCGTCCGACCCGGTGCCGCCGCAGCCGCGGCGGAGTAGCTATCGCCGCCGCTGATCGCTCCCATCACCGAAAGCCGTTTCTCGCCGCTCGCGCGCCGCCGTAGTTTGCGGCGACGCCGCGGGAGGCGCGGCATAGGCGGGCGAGATGGCGAGCGCGACCGGCGATAGGACCAAGCCCTTGAGCCTCTGGCGACCGGCGGCGGCCGGTCTCTCCGCCAGCCTCATCGGCATCGGGCTCGCGCGCTTCGCCTATACGCCGCTCATTCCCGCTCTCATCGCCGCGGGATGGTTCGCGCCATCCGCCGCCGCCTATCTCGGCGCCGCCAATCTCGCCGGCTATCTCGCCGGCGCGCTGCTGGCGCGGCCTTGCGCGGCGCGCACCGGCGCCGTGGGGATGCTCCGCGCCGGCATGGTGCTTGCGGTCGCCGGCTTTTTCGCCTGCGCCGTGCCGGTCTCCTTCCTCTGGTATTTCCTCTGGCGCTTTGTCGCCGGATTCTCCGGCGGTGTCCTCATGGTGCTGGCGGCGCCGACGGTGCTGCCGCATGTGCCGCCGGCGCGGCGCGGCCTCGTCGGCGGCGCGATCTTCACCGGGGTCGGCTTGGGGATTGCCTTGTCGGGGACGCTGGTGCCGCTGCTGCTGCGCTTCGGCCTTGGCCTGACCTGGTGCGCGCTGGGCGGGCTTGCCGCCGCGCTGACGCTGCTCGGCTGGAGCGGCTGGCCGCACGCGCCGCGGCCCGCCCGCGCGGCGACGGTGGGGCCGGCGCCGCATGGCTTGCCGCTCCTCGCGCTCTACGGCGAATACGCGCTGAACGCCGTCGGTCTCGTGCCGCACATGGTGTTCCTGGTCGATTACATCGCGCGCGGCCTCGGCGAAGGCGTGGCGCGCGGCGCGCAATACTGGGTGGTCTTCGGCCTCGGCGCCGTATGCGGGCCGAGCATCGCCGGCCATGTCGCCGACCGCATCGGCTTTGCCCGCGCGCTGCGCCTTGCCTTCGTGCTCGAAGCGGCGTCCGTCGGCCTCGTCGCCGTCGCCACCGGGCCCGCCGCCTTGCTCGTCTCCTCCGCGGTGGTCGGCGCTTTCGTGCCGGGGATCGTCGGCCTCGTGCTCGGCCGCGCCCATGAGCTGACCCACGGCGCGGATGGTGCGCAGCGCGCCTGGAGCTTCGCCACCATTGCCTTCGCCGCAGGCCAGGCGGTCGCCGCTTACGCCTTCTCCTATCTCTATGCCGGCGGCGTCGATGAGGCGCTGCTCTTCGTGCTCGGTGCCGCGGCGCTCGCGCTCGCGCTTCTGCTCGACCTCGCCGTGCCGGTCGTCCGGCGCCTCAGCAGGCGCTGAGTTCCGGCATGACGCGCTGTGCGAAAAGCTCGGCCGAGCGCAGCGCCTCGGCGCGGCCGATATCGCCGAAGGCAAAGCGGCAGACGAGATAGTTGGTGCGCGCCTCATCGAGTTGCCGCTGCAAGGCGTCGCGCACCTCGGCTGGCGTTCCGGCGATGCCGAAGCCGCGCTCCTGCGCCTCGTCGAAACGCTCGGGATAGACGGCGTTGATCGGCCGCGTGCCGTGCTTCTCCCACAGGGCCATGAAGCTCTGATGCCAGCGCCGATGGGCGCGCCGTGCGGTCGCCAGCGCCTCGCTCGCGCTCTCCGCGACGACCACCGTGCGCGTCATTCCCATCCGCGGCAGCGTCTCCGCCGGATGCCCCGCCGCTGCCCAGGCGCGGCGATAGCCGTCGGTCACGTCGCGCACCAGCGCCGGCGGCCCGTTGCAGACGATGTTGACGCGGTTGGCGACGACCCAGGGCAGACCTTCCGGCCGCGCGAGCCCATACCACAGCGGCGGATGCGGGCGCTGCACCGGCTCCAGCTCGATCGGCACGTCGTTGAAGCGGAAGAATTCGCCGGTGAAGCTGAGCCGCTTGGCGCCGAGGCCCTGGCGGATGACGGCGAGCGCCTCGACATAGATTGCCTGCGCCTTGCCGGGGTCGACGCCGTAATAGGCGACTTCGTGCGGAGAGATGCCGCGGCCGACGCCGAGCTCGAGCCGCCCGCCGCTCATCTGGTCGAGCATCGCGATCTCTTCGATGAGGCGCAGCGGGTGATGAAGCGAGAGGGTATAGACCAAGGGACCGAAGCGCAGCCGCCGCGTCCGCTGCGCCACCGCGGCGAGGAAGAGGCTGGGGCTGGGCGCCATGCCCAGCGGCGTCGCATGATGCTCGGCCACATGATAGCGGCTGATGCCGAGCCGGTCATAAGCCTCGATCAGCAGCAGCCGGTCCTCATAAAGCTGGCCGAGCGCGCCCGTGCCGCGGTCGACATGGTCGAAGACGCCGATCTCGATCATGGTGTCCTCCCGGGACGTGAGCGTAATGTTCTTTACGTCCGGAAGGAAATACCGTTGCGCGGGACGCACCATCGAATTGCAGCGCCGCTCCCGCCCGCGCAATTCCCTTTATCCCCAATCTCCCCTACGATCCCCGCGCATGAGCCTCTACCAGGTCCAGAAGCTGCTCTATCAGCTCAATCGCGATGGCGAGCTGCGCCAGCGCTTCGGCGCCGAAAAGGACGCGGTTCTGGCGCGCTACGAGCTGACGGAAGAAGAGCGGGCGGCGATCACCGCGCCCGATATCGGTCTCCTTTATGTGCTCGGCGTCAATGGTCAGCTGCTCATGCATTACGCGGCGTTGTGCGGCCTCGAGTGGAATGCTTATCTCGCGGCCATGCGCGAGGGCGTGCGCCGCCATGGCCCGGTCCGCGCCGGCGTCTATGCCATGGTTCCGGACTGAGGCCGATGCTCGTCTTCGCCGGCGCCTGCAGCCATGCTCCCGGCATCACCGGCCGCGCCGAGCGCGCCGATCCCGCAGCGCGCGACCGCTTCTATGCGGCGATGGCGCGGATGCGCGCGGCGCTCGAAGCGGCGAAGCCCGACGCGCTCGTCGTCGTTGCCGCCGAGCATTTCGCCAATTTCTTCATGAACAACATGCCGCCCTTTGCGCTCGGCATGTCCGACGCCTATGACGGGCCGATCGAGGACGAGCGCTTCCTGCGCATCACGCACCGCCGCATCCCCGGCCATCGCGATCTCTCCGAGCGGCTCATCCGCCAGGTGATGCAGGAGGTCGATGTCGCCTATGCCGAGGAATGGCTCATCGATCACGGCATCGCCGTGCCGCTCCATTTCCTGACGCCGCGTTTCGACCTGCCGATCATTCCCGCCAACATCAATTGTCAGGGTCCGCCGCTGGCGCCGCTTCACCGCGCCTATGCCTTCGGCCGTGCGCTTCGCCGCGCCGCCGACGCCGTGCCTGAGCGCGTCGCCCTCATCGGCACCGGCGGCCTCTCGCATTGGCCGGCGACGCCCAATTCCGGCAAGATCAACGAGGCCTGGGACCGCGAGTTTCTGCGCCGCTGGTGCGCCAACGACCAGGCGGCGGTCCTCGCCTACAGCGACGAGGACACTTATCGCGAGGGCGGGCAGGGCGGCTTCGAGATCCGCACCTTCATCGCCGTTGCCGGCGCGGCGGAAGGCGCAGCCGGCGAGATCTGGTGCTACGAACCCATTCCGGTCTTTGCCGTCGGCTGCACCGTGGCGGTGATGCGTCTTGGCTGACGCCCCCTCGGGAGAGGGGATGGAGTCGGGGCGCCCTTATCCGCTATCGTGCCGCCCGCGGGAGGTGCTCTCATGACGATCGGTCACAAGACGCTGGGCCATGGGCCGATCAAGGTGATCGCGCTGCATGGCTGGTTCGGCGATGAGAGCTGTTTCGATCCGCTGCGCGACGCGCTGACCCTCGACGAGTTCACCTACGCTTTCATGGCCTATCGCGGCTACGGCCTCTCGCGCCAGCAGCGCGGCGAATACACCATGAAGGAGATCGCCGCCGATGCGCTCGACCTGGCCGATGCGCTGGACTGGGAGCGCTTCAGCCTGATCGGTCATTCGATGGGCGGCATGGCGGTGCAGCGGGTTCTCGCCGATGCGCCCAAGCGCGTCGAGCAGCTCGTCGCGGTGGCGCCGGTGCCGGCCTCGGGCGTGCCCTTCGACGCCGACAGCTGGAAGCTCTTCGACGGCGCGGCGAAGAGCCTCGACAATCGCCGCGGCATCATCGATTTCTCGACCGGCGGCCGGCTGTCCAAAGCGTGGATCGACCGCATCGCGCGCTATTCCGCCGAAACCGCCACCGTCGAAGCCTTCGGCGCCTATCTGCAGGCCTGGGCCAAGACCGACTTCCACCAGGAGATCGTCGGCAATCCGCTGCCGGTCAAGGTCATCGTCGGCGCGCATGACCAGGCGCTGACCGAGGAGGCGATGCGGGCGACATATCTCGCCTGGTATCCCCATGCCGAGCTCGAGATCATGGCCAATGCCGGGCATTATCCGATGAACGAGACGCCGGTGGCGCTCGCCACCAGCATCGAGGCGTTCCTGCGCCGCGGTGCGGCGAAATCTGAAGCGGGAGGAGTGTGATGCTGATCAACCTTGCCGGACGCAGCCTCTATTACGATTTGGCCGGGGCGGATAACGGGCCCACCGTGTGCTTCACTCACTCGCTCGCCTCCGATAGCGGCATGTGGGCCGAGCAGATGCCGCCGCTGCTCGCGGCAGGCTACCGCGTGCTGCGCCTCGACATGCGCGGCCATGGCGGCAGCGACCCGGTCTCCGGCCCCTACACCATGGCGCAGCTCGCCGATGACGTGGCGGCGTCGCTCGATTTCCTCGGCATCGACCGGGTGCAGTATATCGGCCTCTCCATCGGCGGCATGATCGGCCAGGCCTTCGCCATTGCCCATGGCCGGCGGCTGAGGTCGGCGATGCTGTGCGATACCTCGCCCCAGACCATGTCCGGCGCGCGCGACGCCTGGGCGCCGCGCATCGAGACGGTGACCAAGGCGAACTCGGTCGCGCCGCTCGCCGACGCCACCATGGAGCGCTGGTTCACCGATGCCTTCAAGCCGCGCAATCCCGGCCGCTGGAAAGAGATCCACGCCACGATCGGCGGCACCTCGGCGGCAGGATATCTCGGTTGCGCCGCCGCCATCCTCGACTTCGACTTCACGCCGAAGCTTTCGGCGCTGCGGCTGCCGACGCTCGTCGTCTGCGGCGCCGATGATCAGGGAACGCCGCCTGCCGGCAACCGCAAGATCGCCGAGCTCATCCCCGGCGCGCGCTACGAGGAGATCGCCAAGGCGCGGCACTTCCCCAATGTCGAGTTCCCCGACGTCTTCAACCGCCTGATGATGAGCTGGCTCGACGCCCATCGCTGAGCGCGGCGCAACGCAAAGCGTTGTCGCTGGCGGGCGACAGCGGTTGCTCTTGCAACCGCGAAAGCCCGCGCCGTGCGGATTTCGCGCAATCGCGTCGCGGGGCAACCTGCGCAGTGCGTCCCCCACCTCACCCTACCCTCTCCGCCCCCAAGGGCGGAGAGGGGAATGGGATCAACGAGCCTGTTCAGTGATGGCCGCCGCTGCCGTGGCCTCCCGGCGTCTCCGGTGTCTCGCCTTTGGGGCCGGGGATGGCGACGAGGCAAACGGCGACGAGGACGCTGCCGAGAATGAAGGTGATGACGCCGAAGAGAAAGGCCATGGCCCTTACTTCTTGCTCTTCTCGTACCTTGCCTTGGTCTCGGCATTGGGCGGATAGAGGCCGGGAAGCGGCAGGCCTTTTTCCACCTCGCCCATGATCCAGCCTTCGAACCGTTCCTGCTCGACGCCGGCTTCCGTCACTTCCTCGACCAGCTTCGCCGGGATCAGCACCGCGCCGTCCTGATCGAGCACGACGACATCGTCGGGGAATACGGCAACGCCGCCGCAGCCGATCGGCTCCTGCCAGTTGACGAAGGTGAGGCCGGCGACCGAAGGCGGCGCCGCGGCGCCCTGGCACCAGATCGGGAGGTCCGTTCCCAGCACGCCGGCGACGTCGCGCACGACGCCGTCGGTCACCAGCGCGGCGACGCCGCGCTTCTTCATGCGCGCGCAGAGAATGTCGCCGAAAATGCCGGCATCGGTGATGCCCATGGCGTCGACCACGGCGATGGCGCCTTCGGGCATCGCTTCGATCGCGGCGCGGGTCGATTTCGGCGACGCCCAGGACTCCGGCGTCGCCAGGTCCTCGCGCGCAGGAACGAAGCGCAAGGTGAAGGCGCGGCCGACGAGCCGCGGCGTCTCCGGGCGGAGCGGGCGGGCGCCGCGAATCCACACATTGCGCAGGCCCTTCTTCAACAGGATGGTGGTGATCGTCGCCGTGGTGATCCCGGACAAGCGATCGATCAGCGTGCGCTCGAGCGTCATCATTCCTCCTTGCGGCCGGCGGCAGACTAGCGCCGCCGGCGCCCGGTGCAAGGGGCTGGTCCCGCCAGACTCCTAGGGCCTGAGGCGCGTCTCGGTGACGATGAAATCGAGGGCGATGTCATGGGGCTGTGGATAAATCGTGGCGAGCCCCGCCTGCTCCAGCCCGACGCCGATGGTGACCGGCCGCGGCGCAAGCGCCGCCAAGGTGCGATCGAAGTAGCCGCCGCCATAGCCCAGCCGGTAGCGCGCCTCGTCGAATCCGACCACGGGCACCACCAGGATGTCGGGTTGCACGATCTTTCGTTCTCGCGGCTCGGGTATCCCGTGGCGGCCTTCTGTCATCGGGTCGCCGGGGCGCCAGGCGCGGTACTCGAGCGCGGCGCCGGGCGCCGGCGCCGCCGGCAGCGCCAAGACTCGGCTGGTGTCGCCGAGCCGCCGTGCCAGCGGCAGAGGGTCGATTTCCCCCTTGATCGGCCAATAAAGCCCGATGGTGATGCCGGGAAGCTGTGCCAGCAAGCGCTCGAGCCGCTCCTCGATGATCGCCGAGCAGCGTTGGCGCTCCTCGGGCGCAAGCGCGAGGCGCGACGCGAGGAGGCGTCGGCGCTCGCCGCGCCGCCAACGCTCGCGCTCCCCATCCTCGGCCATGTCCTGACTGTTCCCTTGGCGCCACACTTTAGAGGAATTTGCGCGCTGCGTCAGCGAATCCGGCGCAGTAATTCGCGCGGCGAGCGGCGCTCCTTCCGTTTGTGACGGACTCTCCGCGCGTTTGGCGTTAGATTGGCTGGGGCGATGGAGGGCTGCGTCATGAGAATCTACCGCTGCTATTTTCTCGGCCGGGAGTCGACGCAGGGCGCGGTCGAGCAGGTCGAATGCGTCGATGACGCCGATGCTGCGGCGATGGCGCAGATTCTGCTGCAACGGCACGGCTACGACGTGGTCGAATTGTGGGACACGGCGCGACTCGTCGCGCGGGCGGAGCGCGCCGCCGCCTCCGCCTAGAAATCATAGCGCGCGCTGCACCCGGTGCGCGCAATCTGGGGTTATCTAATAGTGGATCTCGTACTCGGCTTGCCAGCGCAGCGTCGTGCGCGGCACAGCGGGCGTTAGGCCGAAGAGCACGCCGCCACTCCACTCGAGCGTCCCCGGTCCGATATCGAAGATTTTGCCGAAGAGCTGCGGTCCCGCACGCTCGTCCTGCGCGCTCCATTCCTCGAAATGGCCGAAGGGACCCGGCGTGCCGTAGACCTGGATGCCCGGCTCGACGACGAAATCGCGGCCGAACTTCATCGTCAGCGATTCGACGCGCGACTCGAGCGCGTAGATGAAGACCGGGCGCCCCGATGAATGATCGCCGAGATCCTTCTCGAGGAAGAGGTTGACGGTGTTGCTCGTGCCCCAGAAATCCTTGCGCAGCACCGGGCCGAAGGTGGTCTCGTTCGGCGTGTTCCGGAGCAGCGACTGGCCGTATTCGGCGAAGAATCCGGAATCGAGCCAGTACTCGCCGCGCTCGGTGAACTGGAAGAGGTTTTCCGAGGTGAGCTGATTGAAATAGACCGCCTGGTGCGGGCCGGGCTCGCGGTTGAACTCGCTTTCGAGCTCGGTCTGCCACCAAGGGGTGACGCCGTATTCGACTTCCGAGGTATAGCTCTGCTCGCCGTTGCGGCCGCTGTTGGGATCGAAGCCGGCATCGCCGACGCTCTCGATGGCGAGCTCGCCCTGATTGACATCCGGCGTCCTCACCTTGAAATCCGCGAAGGCCGGCGCCGCGGCCAGCGACGACAGCGTGACCGCGAGGAGCCATCTGCCAATCGAGGCCCTCACCCTCATCTTTCCCGCGCACGCGCAAACCAGAAGCATTCGCAATCGCTCACGCCAGGCAGGCGCCTAGGCGCGGGCCGTCGCCCGCCGTGGCCGCATCAGCCGCATCAGCGTGCCGATGACGGCGAGCGTTGCGATGTAGAAGACGAGCTGGATGCCTTCGGGCCGCGCGGTATAGCCGGTGAGGACGTGGAGCAGCTGTCCGAAGAGGCTCTGTTCGGTCAGCAGGAAGGACGTGTCCCAGAGACTGTTGCCGAGCGCGGGCACGACGCCCGCTTGCACCAGAAAGGCGGCGCCTTGCGACGCCATCCCCGCCGCCAGCAGCAGGATGAGCCCGTTGGTCACGGCGAACAAATGGCGCAGCGGAATGATGCGCAGCCCGAAATAAAGGGCGGCGCCGGCAGCGACCCCGGCGGCGAGCCCCAGCGCGCCGCCCAGCAGCATCCCTCCGGCGTTGCCGCCGGCAGCGGCGATGCTGTAGAGGAACAGCACGATCTCCGAGCCTTCGCGCAGCACGGCGACGCCGACGACGAGCGCCAGCGCATAGAGCGGCCGCGCGCCTGACCGCACGTCCTGGCCGAGCTTCGCCGCGCTCGCCGCCATCTCGCGGCCATGCCGGCTCATCCAGATATTGTGCCAGCCCAGCATGGTCACGGCCGCGAACAGGATGGCGGCATAGAACAGCTCCTGGCCGACGCCTTCGACCGCCGCGGCGATCTCGTCGGCAAAGCCGGCAACCAGCACGGCGCCGAGGACGCCGCCGGCGACGCCGGCCGCAACCCACAGATGGCGGCGCGGCACGCCGCGGCTGGCGGCGAGCACGATGCCGACGACGAGCGCGGCCTCGAGGACCTCGCGGAAGACGATGATCAGGGTCGCGAGCATGCCGCAGCCGCTTATTTCGCGATCAGGTGGCCGCGCGTGTCGCGATGGAAATCGTCGAAGAACTCGTAGCTGCCGGGGCCGAGGGGACCGACGAAGACCACGACCTGGCCGCCCGCCGGCACGACCTTCTCGCGGTGGAAATCGGAGCTTTCGAATTCCGAGGTCGTGTTGTCCTCATTGCGCACGACGAGCTTCACCTTCGCCCCCGCCGGTATCTGCACGGTGGGGGGGACGAATTGGTGGTTCTTGATGGCGATGACGATGCCGGAATCCTCGGCCGCGGCCGAACCCCCGACCGCCAGCGCAAGCGCCGCACCGAGTGCGAAGCGAATCATGAATCCTCCCTCCGGCACAATCCCTGCAACTGCGAAGCATTCGCAAATTAGCCGCAACCGGCGCGCGGGTCAAGCGCCGCAAGTTGCGCCCGGGTGCCCGAGCCGAGGCGCTAAACCGCGCCCGCGCCGTAATAGAGCGTCACCGTGTGCTTGGCCTCGGCGAAGAAGAGCCAGCGCTCGACCAGCACGCCGGCGGTGCCGAGAAGCGCGGCGAGCAGCGTCGCCGGAATGACGATGACGCCGATGAGAAGCGCCGCGGCGCTGAGCAGGAAGGGGAGGGCGAAGCTCGCGGCGAGCGCGATGCGGCGCAAGCGCTGCGCATGCTTGCGCGCGATCCGGTAGCCCATCTCCTTGAGGAGATAGTTCTCCTCGGTATGCGGCGCTTCGAACAGCCGCACCGCGCCGCCGCGCAGCCCCGTCGCATCGGCGGCGGTCAGCGCCGGCGCAGCGCGGTCGATCGCCGACCAATAGGCGATCTTCAGGACCGCCGCGCCCGCGGTCGCCGCGAGCGCGATCCATCGCGGCAGCCGCATGTCCTCGCCCAACAAGGCTGCCAGCGCCGAGAGCCACAAGGCTCCCGTCATCAGCGCCAGCGCCAGGTAGTTCGGCAGGACCAGCGGGTTGTGCCATTGGCGGATCGGCGCCAGCGAGCGGTAGATCATCGCCGTGCACCACACCGTCGCGACCGCGAGCGCCGCCGCCGCAACGCCGAGCGGCGCGACCGCGCCGGCGCGCCCGCCCAGCAGCAAGGCGAGCCACAGCAGTCCCGCCGGTATGAGGCTGAGGAAGGCAGCGACGCCTTCGCGCGACAGCCACGAGCTGCGCCATTGCGACAGCGCGCGCCAGGCGCGCTCGGGCCGGCCGAGATGGGCGGTAGAGGATCCGAGGCCGAGGCCGATCGCCGCCAGCGACAGGCTGAGCGCGGCAAGGCCGAGCAGGCTCCCTTCCGGCAGCAGCCCCGCCGCGGCGAGCACGCCGGTGAGCGCCATCAGCCCGTAGCCGGCGCCGGACGAGACGGTGAAGATGATGATCGAAAGAGCCGGGTGCATGCTGGCGGGTGATCGCGCTTCCGAATCACCCCACCTCACCCCAGCCCTCTCCGCCCCCAGGGGCGGAGAGGGAGGGACCCATCGCAGAGCGATGGGAGGGTGAGGTGGGGGGCGATGACTTTGGGCACTGTCGCAGGAAAATCTCGCATCGCCTCACCGCGACAGCAGCTGATCGACCCAGCGCAGCAGCTTGCTGCCCGTGGTCTCGGTTTCGGCACGGGGCGGCGCGGCCGAGGCCCCGCACGCGCCGGTCTGCCGTTCCCGCGGCGGCAAGTAGCGGTTGACCGGACGGTATCCCAGCTCCGGCAGCAGCGCATAGCCGTCGCGCGCGGCGACGAGCCTCGAGACGGCGGATTGGGGATCGCCGAGATCGCCGAAATGCCGCGCCGAGACCGGACAGGTGGCAACGCAGGCCGGGACGCGCTCTTCCACCGCCAGCGCCTCGTTGTCGATGCGGTCGACACAGAGCGTGCATTTGCGCATGACGCCGGCGTCCTCGTCGAACTCGCGCGCGCCATAGGGACAGGCCCACGAGCAGAGCTTGCAGCCGATGCAGAGCGCGTCGTCGATCAGCACGATGCCGTCCTCGGCGCGCTTGAAGCTGGCGCCGGTGGGACAGACGGTGACGCACAGCGCATCTTCGCAATGGAGGCAGGATTTCGGGAAATAGACCGTGCGCCCTTCCGCGCCTTCGCCGGTCTCGAAGGCATGGATGCGGTTGAACCAGACGCCGTCGGGCGCGGCGCCATAGGGATCGAGATCGCTGAGCGGCCCGGCGCCGCCGCCGGTGTTCCACTCCTTGCAGTTGACCGCGCAGGCATGGCAGCCGACGCAGATGTCGAGATCGATGACGAGGCCGAGCTTCTTTTGCCCCGGCTGCGGCGCCGGCAGGCTGGTCATCGCTCGCTCTCCGCGGCGCTCGCGCCATAGCGCAGCACGTGCGGCGGCGGCTTCGCGCCCGGCAGGGGCGGCAGCGCTGCCGGCGCGTCCTCCGCCGCGGCGCCCGCCGGCTCGAGGCGGACACGGAGGTCGTACCACGCCGCCTGTCCGGTGACGGGGTCGGCGTTGAAGCGCTCGCCGGCGGCGCCCGGCGGCAGCATTTCGGAAATCGCCGGGTTGAGCAGGAAGCCGCGCCGCGCTTCGGGCGCGTCGGGCGCGAGCGCCCAGGCGCCGGCGCGCTTGCCGATGGCGTTCCAGGTCCAGACCGTCCCGGGGTTGACGCCGTCGACGAGGCGGATCTGACAGCGCACCCGGCCTTTGTGGCCGACGACGAACACCCAGTCCTCGTCGCTGAGGCCGAGCGCCTCGGCGGTGCGGCGATGCACATAGAGGTAGTTGCGGCTGTAGATCTGCCGCAGCCACGCATTCTGCGAGCCCCAGGAGTGGTACATCGGCATCGGCCGCTGCGTTATCGCGTGGAGCGGGAAGGCGTCCCGGTCGATCGCGGCTTCCTCGAACGGCATGTACCAGATCGGCAGCGGGTCGAAGGCGCCGAGGATGCGCTCGCGGTCGCGCGCCGGCGGCTGCACCGGGCCGTGCCCCGCGGCGGCGAGGCGGAAGCGCTGCAGCGGCTCGACATAGAGCTGCAGCACGATCTGCCGCGGCCGGTCGAGAAAGCCCATCTGCGCCGCGGTTTCGAGATAGCCGCGATTGGCATGCTTGAAGTAGCGCTGGTCGGGCGGCAGGTGGTGCTGCCAGAAGCAGCCATTGGCGACGTAGCGCTCGAGCTGCCGCGGATTGGGCGGGCCAACGGCGATGGCGTCGCCCGCAGCGCCGCGCCAGCCGGCGAGCGGGCCGATGCCGGGCTTGCGCTCGTGCCGCTGGATATAGTCGGCATAGTCGCGATAGCGCGGGCTGCCGTCGCTCAGGGTCAAGCCCGGCAGCTTGAGCCGCGCGCCCAGATCGATCAGTACGTCCTGGAAGGGCCGCACGTCCCGGTCGGGCGCGACCACCGGCTGGCGGATGGCGTCGGCCGGCCCTTCGGCGCTGCCGATCGGCCGGTCGAGCAGCGAGATGCAGTCCCAGCGCTCGAGATAG
>DASQSR010000401.1:0-2341 GCA_035642295.1 Allostellaceae bacterium
GCCCGAGGAGGTGGGATGGTCGCGCCGCATCATCGCCGCGCATGAGGAGGCGCAGCGCGCCGGCAAGGGTATCGTCCTCGTCGACGGCAAGCTGATCGAGAATCTCCATGTCGAGGACGCGATCCGCACCGTGGCGCTCGCCGAGGCGATCGCCGGCATGGACCGGAGCCGATGAGCGGCAAGACCGATCCCGGCCGCTTCTTCGAGGATTTCCGTCTCGGCGAGATGCTGCATCACGCGACGCCGCGGACGGTGAGCACGGCCGATGCCGCGCTCTATCTCGCGCTCACCGGCACGCGCTTTGCCGTCAACTCGTCCGACCCCTTCGCCGAGGCGCTGGGTTTCGCTGCGGCGCCGCTCGACGACTTCCTCGCCTTCCACATCGTCTTCGGCAAGACGGTGCCGGACGTCTCGATCAACGCCGTCGCCAATCTCGGCTATGCCGCCGGGATTTTCGGCGCGCCGCTTTACCCCGGCGATACCGTCACCGCGCGTTCGGAAGTGATCGGCCTGCGCGAGAACTCGAACCGCCAGACCGGCACCGTCTATGTCCGCTCTGAAGGCGTCAACCAGCGCGGCGAGACCATCGTCGACTATGTCCGCTGGGTGATGGTGAGGAAGCGCGATGCGGCATCGCCCGCGCCGCAGCCCGTCGTACCCAAGCTCCCCGACGCCGTCGCCGTCGAGGCGCTGCGCGTGCCGCCCGGCCTCGACCTTGCGCGCTACGATCGCGTCCTCGCCGGCGGCCGTCACGGCTGGGACGACTACGCGCCGGGCGAGCGCATCGACCATGTCGACGGCATGACCATCGAGGAAGCGGAGCACGCCATGGCGACGCGCCTCTACCAGAACACCGCCAAGGTCCATTTCAACCGCCACAGCGAGGCGCAAGGCCGCTTCGGCAAGCGGCTCATCTATGGCGGGCACGTGATCAGCCTGGCGCGCGCGCTTTCCTTCAACGGCCTCGCCAACGCCTTCCGCATCGCCGCGCTCAATGGCGGCCGCCATGTCGCGCCGTGCTTTGCCGGCGATACGCTCTATGCCTGGAGCGAGGTGCTCGAGAAGCGCGAGGTCGCCGGCCGCAGCGATCTCGGCGCGCTGCGCCTGCGCACCGTCGCTGCCAAGGACCATCCCTGCGCCGATTTCCCCGGCCGCCAGGGCGACGCCTACCATCCCGCCGTCGTGCTCGATCTCGAGTACTGGGCGCTCATCCCAAGGTGAACGCGCGCAGCGCCTTCGTCCCCGCGCAACGCGCAGCGTTGTCGCGAGCGGCGACAGCGATTGCGCAGCAACCGCGAGAGCCGCACAGCTCGGACTAGGCTCAATCGACATTTAGGATTCCCGCGGGGCAGGATATGTGATTCATGGAGCTCCAGATTCGTCGATCTGGAGTTCCCGAATGGTCAAGCGATACGAACTTTCTGATGCGCAGTGGGAACGGATCGCACCGCTTTTGCCTGGCAAGCCGGGAGACCGGGGCCGCAGCGGGCGCGATAATCGATTGTTCGTGAACGGCGTTCTCTGGGTTCTGCGATCCGGCGCACGCTGGGAGGACCTGCCCGAGCGGTACGGCAAATGGAAGACCACCCATAAGCGGTTCAGCCGCTGGGCCAAGGCTGGTGTGTGGGAGAAGGTGTTTGCCTCGCTCACCGGCGATCCCGACAACCAATATCTCATGCTCGACACTACCCTGGTTCGGGTCCACCAGCAGGCGGCTGCCGGAAAAGGGGGGCCAAAGATCAGGCTGTGGGGCGTTCCCGAGGAGGACTGACAACCAAAATCCACGTCCTCGTCGACACCTTGGGCCGGCCGTTGCGCTTCATCCTGACCGGCGGTGAGACGCACGACAGCACGACCGCCGCCGCCCTTCTCGACGGCCATACAACGACCGCCGTCATCGCCGACAAAGCTTACGACAACAACGCGTTACGAAAGCTCATCGCCGACACCGGAGCGGAAGCTGTCATCCCCTCCCTCAGCTCCCGTAGGCCCCTCATCCCGCACGACGCCGTCGCCTATAAACTGCGAAATCGTGTCGAGCGCTTCATCAACAAGCTCAAGCACTTTCGCCACATCGCCACCCGCTACGATCGACGGGCTTGCCACTTCATGGCAGCGCTCCACCTTGCCAGCGCCATGATCTGGATGCGCTAAATGTCGATTCGTCCTAGGCGAACTCGCGGAGCGAGTTCGTCCTCGGCGCCCGCGACAACCCTGGCGCCGCGCCCTGAAGGGCGGAGAAGCTTCACTCCAGCCGTGGAAAGCGGGAGGCTGCACCGCCCGACATCCGCGAAAAAAGCGGAAGCCATCAACGCTCGTTCACTTCACCTGAACCAAAGTG
>DASQSR010000402.1:0-4838 GCA_035642295.1 Allostellaceae bacterium
CCGTCATCCGCGGCAACGGGAATGGTCTGAACGGCGGTCATCGCGTGCGGCCAGGAGTCTAGCCGCCGCGATGAGCCGCCGCCAGAAGCGTCAGGCCGGGCTCAGCTCCAGTGGCCGGGGACCCACCTCCAGGCATTGCCGCGCCACACCCAGCGCCCTTCGATCCAGCGGGCATGGTGCGGGTGCGGGTGAATATAACGGCCCCCGACCCAGACATACCGGACCCCGTTCCACTGCCAGTGGCCGGGCTCCCACACCCAGCGGCCCGGCGGCATCGCCGGCACCACCTCGGCTTGAGGCGGCGGAACGGCCATCGGGGGCGCGCCCGGAGGTCCGCCCGGAGGAGGCGGCGTCTGGGCCTCGGCAAGAGCGGCCCCGCTCAGCAGCGCCAGCAGCAGCGTGCCGGAGCGGAGCAGGGCGGTACGGCGTGTCAGCATCAGGGTTCTCTCCACGTTGACGATTTCAGAATTATAAGTCACGGCCGACGCTGCGATCCACTCAGCGCCGGCATCCTTCGATCGAGATCCCGCTGCCGCAGGCCGCAAGCCCCGGCAGCGGCAGCGCCGACAGCGCGGCGCGCAGCTCTCGGGACGACGAAAACATGTGATAAATCCCCCGGAAAAGTGCGAGCCGTCTGTCGCCGAATTATAGCGGACACCCGGCGACACTTCCCCGACAACGACGGCCCGTCGTGCAATATTCGCGAGGCAAAAAAGTGGCAATCGCCGGATCTTTCGAGTCGGGCGCGACGCTTCGCGATCGAATCGATTCCGGCTTTCGCGGGAATGATGCAAGGTTTTGAATCTGTTCCTGCATGACGGGGAGAAACAGGCTCTCTTGCGTCTCCCGGCTGCGGCGATGAAGACTCGGCTCCCAAGGGAGGAAGGGCGATGAAGATCACCGCTGTCGAGACGATGCTGCTGCGGATTCCGTACCGCCAGGGTGGCCCGCCGACCGGATTCGGCGGCAAGGTGTGGACGACGCTCGACACGCTGCTCGTGCGCATCGATACGGACGAGGGCGTGACCGGTTGGGGTGAAGCGTTCGGCTACAACGTCAATGCCGGCACCAGGGCGACGATCGACAGCCTCATCGCGCCGCTCTGCATCGGGCGCAATGCGACGGCGATCGGCGAGCTGATGACGGATCTGCAGCGCAAGCTGCATCTTTTCGGCCGCGGCGGGCCCGTGACCTACGGGCTGTCCGGCATCGACATCGCCTTATGGGACATCGCCGCAAAATGCGCGGGGTTGCCGCTTCATCGCTTGCTCGGCGGCGCCGGGCGGCAGCACTTGCGCGCCTATGCCAGCCTGTTGCGCTACCACGATCCCGCGGTCACGGCGAGGCTCGCCGCCGAGGCGGTGGGGCGCGGCTATGCCCATGTCAAGCTGCACGAGATCGAGCTCGCCCCGGTGGCCAGCGCGCGTGCGGCGGTCGGGCCGGACGTCGCGATCATGGTCGACACCAATTGCCCCTGGTCGCTGGCCGAGGCGCGCGACATGGCGAGGAAGCTCGCGCCGCATGATCTCTTCTGGCTGGAGGAGCCGATCTGGCCGCCGGAGGATTTCGCCGCGCTTGCCCGGCTCCGCAGCGCCGGCCTCATGCCGATCGCCGCCGGCGAGAACGCCGGAAGCGCGCTGCACTTCGCTCAGATGTTCGCGGCCGGCGCCGTCGACTATGCGCAGCCCAGTGTCACCAAGATCGGCGGCATCAGCGAGCTGCGCAAGGTCATGTCGCTGGCCGAAGCCGCCAATGTCAGCGTGGTGCCGCACTCGCCCTATTTCGGGCCGGGCCTGCTGGCGACGTTGCATATCGCCGCTTCGGCCGCTGCGGAGATGTTGATCGAACGCCTCTACGTCGATTTCGAGACACCGCTCTTCGGCGATCTCGTCAACGCGCGGAACGGTGTGATGGCGGTGCCCGAAGCTCCCGGTCTCGGCGCCGACCCCGATCCTTCGCTCATCGAGCGCTGGCGCGCGCAGTAGCATCGCCTCATCTCGTCGAGCGCCTATTCCTTCTTCCGCCGCAGCTTCTCCCAATACTCGAGCCGCTTCCTGATCTCGCGCTCGAAGCCGCGGTCGATCGGGCGGTAGAACTCCCGGCGCGGCAGCTCGTCGGGGAAATAGCTGAGGCCGGAGAAGCCTTCCTCGGTGTCGGGATCGTAGACATAGCCTTCGCCATAGCCGAGCTCGCGCATCAGCTTGGTCGGCGCGTTGACGCTGTGCATCGGCGGCATCAGCGAGCCGCTTTCCTTGGCGGCGCGCATCGCCTCGCCGAACGCCCTATAGGCCGCCACCGATTTCGGCGCGGTGGCGAGATAGATCACCGCTTGGGCGAGGGCGAGCTCGCCTTCGGGCGAGCCCAGCCGCTCATAGGCCTGCCACGCCGCCAGCGCCTGCACCAGCCCTTGCGGATCGGCAAGGCCGATATCCTCGACCGCCATGCGCACGACGCGCCGCGCGATGTATTCGGGATGCTCGCCGCCCGCCAGCATCCGCGCGAGCCAGTAGAGCGCCGCGTCGACATCCGAGCCGCGCACCGATTTGTGCAGGGCGCTGATGAGGTTGTAGTGCCCTTCCTGGGCCTTGTCGTAGAGCGGCGCGCGCTTCTGCACCGCGGCGGCGAGACCGGCGCTGTCGAGCACCGTTCCCGGCGGCAGCAGCGCCAGCTCCTCGACGAGGTTGAGGAGAAATCGGCCGTCGCCATCGGCCATCGCCTTCAGCGCCTGGCGTGCGCCGTCGTCGAGCGGCAGGGCGCGCTTCAGACTCTTCTCCGCCCGCGCCAGCAGGGTTTCGAGCGTGCCGTCGTCGAGGCGATGCAGCACGAAGACCTGGCAGCGCGACAGGAGCGCGCCGTTGAGCTCGAAGGAGGGATTTTCCGTGGTCGCGCCGACCAGCACCACCGTGCCGTCCTCGACATAGGGCAGGAAGCCATCCTGCTGCGCCCGGTTGAAGCGGTGGATCTCGTCGACGAAGAGCAGCGTGCCCTGGCCGCCGATCCGGCGCTTCTTCGCCGCATCGAACACTTTGCGCAGATCGGCGACGCCGGAGAACACGGCGGAGAGCGGCTCGAACTGCAGCGAGGTCGCTTCGGCCAGCAGGCGCGCGATCGTCGTCTTGCCGCAGCCGGGAGGTCCCCAGAGGATCATCGAGGCGAGCCGCCGCTGCGCCACCATGCGGCCGATGGCGCCGGCCGGGCCCAGCAGATGATCCTGCCCCACCACGTCGGCAAGCTGCTGGGGCCGCAGCTTGTCGGCGAGCGGCCGCGGCGCCTGGTCCTCGAAGAGGCTCACCTCACCCTCTGAGCGGCGGCGTCGTCAGCAGCTTGTCGCCGCGCTTCACCGTCACCACCCAGGGCGGCCGCATCGTCGCCAGGAGCTGCCGCAGCGCGGCGACGCTCTCCACCGACTGATCGTTGAGGCCGACGATGATGTCGCCGGTCTCGATGCCGAGCTGCTCGGCGATGCCGCCCTCGGCCAGCGCGGCGACGATGACGCCGCGCGCCGTGCTGTCGAGCCCGAGCTCCTCGGCGAAGGCCGGGTTGAGGTTGGCGACGGCGGCGCCCGAGAGCGGCGTGCGCCCGCCGAGCCGCGTCAAATCGCGTGCCGGTTCTTCCGGCGGCGCCACGACGGTGGCGGCGATCTCGGCGCGCTGACCGCCGCGCCACACCGTCAGCTGCGCCTTGGCGCCCGGCATCAGCGTCGCGATGCGGAAGCGCAGCCCGTCGGGATCGTCGACCTCATGGCCGTTGACGGCAAGAATGATGTCGCCGATATGGATGCCGGATTGCGCCGCGGGGCTCTCCGACGCCACATCCTTGATCAGCACGCCTTCCGGCCGCGGCAGGCCGAAGCCCTGCGCCAGCTCCGGCGTCACGCTCTGCCCGCTGGCTCCGAGCCAGGGCCGCGTCACCTTGCCGCCATGGATCGCCGCTTGCAGCACGCCGCGCACCAGGCTCGTCGGGATGGCGAAGCCGATACCGACGGAGCCGCCCGATTGCGAGAAGATCGCCGTGTTGATGCCGACGAGGCGGCCGTCGAGATCGACCAGAGCGCCGCCGGAATTGCCGGGATTGATCGCGGCGTCGGTCTGGATGAAGGAGCGGAAGTCATGGGCGCCGATGCTGCGCGCCAGCGCCGAGACGATGCCGCTCGTCACCGTCTGGCCGACGCCGAAGGGATTGCCGATGGCGAGCACGAGATCGCCGACTTCGAGCGAATCGCTGTCGCCCATCTGCAGCACCGGCAGGCCCTGGCCATGCGCGTCGATCTTGAGCACGGCGAGGTCGGCATGCTCGTCGGTGAGCACGATCTTCGCCTCGAACTCGCGGCGGTCGGCAAGCTCGACCACGACCTCATCGGCGTTGTCGATGACATGACGGTTGGTGACGATGTAGCCGGCGGGATCGAGGATGACGCCCGAGCCGAGCGAGTTCTCGACGCGCTCGCGCGGCATGCCGAAGGGCAGCTGACCGCCGAAGAAGCGGCGGAAGAACGGATCGTTGAACAGCGCCGCGGGTCCCGCCGTCGTGCGCACGACCCGGCGCGAGAAGACGTTCACCACCGCCGGCGCCGCCTTCTTCACCACCGGCGCGAAGGAGAGATGGATCAGCTCGCGACTCGTCGGCACGAGCGTCGTTTGCGCCGCCGCGGGCACGGCCGCGACGAAGAGGGCGATGATCGCCGGCAGCAGACGCGTCATGACCCGGCAAACTAGCCCGGATTTCTCACACCGTCACGTGCTGCGACGGCGATCTTTGGCGCCAGGGTAGGAGCCGGGACGCGCGGCGATGCGAGCCATCGTAAGCGTCCCGGCGACGGCCAACCCGGCCGACCGCTT
>DASQSR010000403.1:0-3248 GCA_035642295.1 Allostellaceae bacterium
GTGGGCACCGCCGTGTACATGACCGCCTGGTTGAAGGCGAAGGCAGGCCCGCGGCGATCCTTCGGCACCACCTCCGAGACATAGGCGTCGACGTTCACCAGTTCGACGCCGAGGCCGATGCAGGCGATCATGCGCCAGAGATCGATGCCGAACGCCGTCTGCTGGAAAGCGAGCACGAACGAGCCGATCGAGTACCACAGCAGCGCGAAGGTGAAGATCGAGCGCCGGCCGAAGCGGTCCGAGAGCCAGGAGAAGGCGACGGTGCCGATGAAGAGCCCGGTGAAGAGCGCGGCGACGAAGCTCGCCAGCGCGCTGAAATCGAGCGGGTTGGGGCCGAGCTTGAACATGCCGCTCTTGACCAGGCCGGCGCCGACCGCGGCGGTGAAGAAGAGATCGTAGAACTCGAACCAGCCGCCGAGCGAGATGAGCACGATGAGCTTGCGGACGAAGCCCGTTTCCGGCAGCCGGTCGATGCGCGCGGCGATGGTCACCGCGGACGAAGTCGCCATGACATTCCCTCCCCCTGTTTGACGCTCTCGGTCAATTTGGGCGGGGCATGCTGTCACAGCTGCCGACCGAGGTAAAGCGCGACGGCGGTTGGAGAACGCCGCCCCGTGGGCCTAAGATAAAGAACCGATCGTCCCCATCTCAGGGAGACTATAGCCTCAGGAGAGCGAGATGAGCGATTTGCCACGACGCGTCGATATCCACGAGGAAGGCCCGCGCGAGGGCTTCCAGATCGAGCCGGGGCCGATCAGCACCGACCGCAAGGTGGCGCTCATCGACGCGCTGTCGGCGACCGGGCTGAAGCGCATTCAGATCGCCTCTTACGTCAATCCGAAGCGCGTCCCCGGCTGGGCCGACGCCGAGGCGGTGGTCGGGAGCTATCATGCGCGCGACGGCATCCGCTACACCGCGCTCTGGCTCAACGAGAAGGGGCTGGAGCGCGCCATCGCCCAGAAGGGCCGGCTGTCGCTGCGCGGCAACATCTCGCTCTGCGCCTCGGAGCCGTTCAGCCGCCGCAACCAGAACCGCGACCTCGCCGAGAACGCCCGCGTCCAGCATGCGCAGATCGAGATCTTCCAGGCGAACGGCATTCCGGTCGAAGGCATGTCGATGATGGCGGCCTTCGGCTGCAATTTCGCCGGCGACATCGCGGTGCAGACGGTGGTCGACACCGTGCAGCACGGCTTCGACATCGCCGCCGAGCACGCGCTCGCGATCAAGTCGCTGTCGCTTGCCGACACCATGGCCTGGGCGACGCCGCAAAGCATCAAGCGGGTCGTGGGTGCGGTGCGCGAGCGCTGGCCCGAGCTGCGCCTCAACCTCCATCTTCACGACACGCGCGGCCTCGGCCTCGCCAATGCCTATGCCGGGCTCGAGATGGGCGTCGCCAGCTTCGATGCCTCGGTGGCGGGGCTCGGCGGCTGCCCCTTCGCCGGCCACAAAGGCGCGGCAGGCAATGTCTGCACCGAAGACCTCGCCTTCATGTGCGAGGAGATGGGGATCGAGACCGGCATCGATGTCGAGGCGCTGATCGCCGCCGCCCGGCTCGCCGAGGAGATCGTCGGCCACCCGCTACCCGGCTCGGTGATGCGCGGCGGGACGCTGGGAAAATACCGGGTGCACTGAGTCGGCGGAGCGCTATCCCGCCCGCACCACGCCCGCTCGTTCGAAGGCCGCGATCTCGTCGGCGCTCAATCCGGCCTCGGCGAGAATCTCGCGGGTGTGCTCGCCGATGCGCGGGGCTTCGCGGTAGAGGCCAGGGCGCTCGCCCGCCATCTCGATGGGAAGGCGCGGCAGCTTGCTGCGGATGCCGCCGGGCAGCTCGACCTCGACGAGGCCGCCGCTGGCGTTGAGATGCGGGTCGTCGAAGAGATCGGCGGTGCGCGCCACCGGCGCGTAGGGAATCATCGCCTGCTCGCAGCGCGCCATGATCTCCGCCTTGGTGAAGCGGCCCATAAGCTCGGCGATGATCGGCAGCATCCAGGGCCGCGCCTCGACGCGCTGCTCGTTGGTGCGAAGACGCGCATCGGCGAAGAGATCGGGGCGCTCGAACACCTCGCAGAAGCGCGCCCAGTGCCGGTCGCTGGTGACGCCGACGAAGACCTGGTCCTGATCGGCGGTCTTGAAGGTCTGGTAGATGCCCCAGCCGCCGCGCCGCACCGGCATCGGCGGCACCTCCTCGCCGGTCAGCGCCTCGCCCGCCATGTGCTGGCCCATCATGAACGCGGTCGATTCGAAGAGCGCGCTCTTCAGCAGCTCGCCCTTGGCCGTCGCGTCGCGCCGGCGCAGCGCCGCGAGAATGGCGATGACGGCGAAGGCGCCGCCCATGATGTCGACGACCGAGGTGCCGGCGCGAAGCGGCTGGCCGCGGGGCCCGGTCATATAGGCGAGGCCGCCCATGAACTGCACCACCTCGTCGAGCGCCGGGCGGTGCTCATAGGGGCCGGAGAGAAAGCCCTTCAAGGCGCAATAGACGAGGCGCGGGTTGAGGCTCTGGAGCGCCGCGTAGCCGCAGCCGAGCCGGTCCATGGTGCCGGGCGCGTAATTCTCGATCAGCACATCGGCATCGGCGGCCAGCCGCCGCACCAGGTCGAGGCCCTGCGGCTGCTTCAGGTCGAGGGCGAGGCTGCGCTTGTTGCGGTTGAAATAGCCGAAGAAGCCGGCGGCGAAGCCGGAAAGCCGCCGCGTCGCATCGCCCTCGGGCGCCGGCTCGATCTTGATGACGTCGGCGCCGAGATCGGCCAGCACCAGCCCGGCGCTGGGCCCCATGATGTTCTGGGTGAATTCGAGGACGCGGAGCCCGGCGAGCGGCCGGGCGGCAGGCGGCGCGGAAGACATGGGCGCCATGTTAGCGGGCGGGGGCGCGCTTGCCAGCCCCGTTAACCCAACGTTGGGGAACCTCGCGGAAAATCCACGCAAACCCAGGAGGCGAAGGTGCTCACCCGCAACGAGACGCGCCGCAAGGATGCGGCAACCACGGGATCGACGGCGCGGCTACGGCAGATCGAGCGCGAACTCGACCAGGAGCAGGCGCTGCAGATCGGCGCCGCGGGCCTGGGCTTCCTCGGCGCCCTCCTCAGCGTCACCCTCAGCCCCGCTTTCGCGCTGCTGCCGGCGATCGCGTTTGCCGCGCTCGGCCAGTACGCGTTCCAGGGCTGGAGCCCGGCAGTGCTGCTGCTGCAGCGGCTGGGCCTGCGCAGCAGCCGGGAGATCGACGGCGAGCGCTACGCCCTGGCGGCCGA
>DASQSR010000404.1:0-3675 GCA_035642295.1 Allostellaceae bacterium
ATAGCGCGCCAGGGTGGCGAAGCGGTTGAAGAAGTCGTCCTCCGGCCCGAACACGATCGAGGGCCGCAGGATGGTCGCATCGGGAAACGCGGCGCGCACCGCGGCTTCGCCGGCGGCCTTGGAGCGGGCATAGGCCGAGCGGGCGGCGGGATCGGCGCCGATCGCCGAGACGTGGACGAAGCGGCGGATTCCGGCCTCGGCGGCGAGCCGCGCCAGCAACGCCGGCCCCTGATGATGGAGGGTGTCGAAGCGCTGCCGCCCGCGCTCATAGAGGATGCCGACGGCCGAGACGACCGCGTCCGAGCCGGCGACGGCGGCGGCGAGCCGCGTCGCATCGGTGATGTCGGCGTCGAGCAGCGCGACCTGGCCGACATCGCCCATCGGCCGCAGGAAGCCGGCTTCGGTCGCGCGGCGGCTTACCGCGGCGACGACCGCGCCGCGCCGCGCCAGGCGCTGCACCACATAACGGCCGATGAAACCCGAAGCGCCGATGACGGTGACGCGCCGCAGCCGCATGGTATTCTCCCCTTGGACGGGCGCTTTATAGGTAATAAGTCGTCAGTTGTCAGTCGCCAGTTTTCAGTTGGGAAGCTGTCGGCGATCAACCCGGCCTCGCTGACGACTGATCACTGACTACTGGCGGCTCCCCTGCCCCAACCATTGACATCCCGGTGCGCGCCGCTTAATGACAGGCGACCTGCCCAGGTGGCGGAATTGGTAGACGCGCTAGATTCAGGTTCTAGTGGCCGAAAGGTCGTGGAAGTTCGAGTCTTCTCCTGGGCACCACTCCCGCAATCGACGCCGCACATGGGGCCGCTCCGGTGAGCATCCATCTTCATCATGGCGACTTGCCGGAAGGCATCGCGTTCGGCGCCAGCGTCGCGATCGACACCGAGACGATGGGGCTCGACCCCCAGCGCGACCGGCTGTGCCTGGTCCAGCTGTCGGCCGGCGACGGCGTCTCCCACCTGGTGCAGTTCGCCAAGGGCACCTACGACGCGCCGCGGCTCGCGGCGCTGCTCGCCGATCCCGCGGTGCTGAAGATCTTCCATTTCGGCCGCTTCGACATCGCCATGCTGCAGCGCTATCTCGGCGTCCTGGCGCGGCCGGTCTATTGCACCAAGATCGCCTCGCGCCTGGTGCGCACCTTCACCGACCGGCACGGGCTCAAGGACCTGGTGCGCGAGCTGCTCGGCATCGAGCTGTCGAAGCAGCAGCAATCCTCCGACTGGGGCGCGAGCGAGCTCAGCGACGAGCAGCTGCGCTATGCCGCCTCCGACGTGCTGCACCTGCATGCGCTCAAAGAGAAGCTCGACGTCATGCTGGCGCGCGAAGGCCGCACCAAGCTGGCCGAGGCCTGCTTCGACTTCCTGCCGAGTCGGGCGCTGCTCGATCTCGGCGGCTGGGGCGCCGAGGACATCTTCCAGCACTGAGTCGCCGCGACGCGCCCGGCGGGTGCGGCCTCGTGCCGCGGAAAGCGCTCGCAAACGGCGAGAAACAGCGGCGGGAGTGCCCGCTCCGCGGGAGACAAAACGGGAACACCGCCCCAATTGGTTGACATTTGGGGATGGGCCGGCATAGTCCCTCCGTATCATGACCGCGGACCCCACGGCCTGCCTGTAAAATTGCCGGAAGGGAGGGGAGACCCTTGGCCCGCGCGTTGCGGAAAACGACCGACATTGACGCTGCCCGCCGGGTGCTGCGTACCGAGATCAGCGGCCTCGAGATGCTGCTCGCCGCGCTCGACGACAGCTTCACCGCCGCCATCGAGATCCTGGCGCGCGTCAACGGACGCGTCACCGTCACCGGCATGGGCAAGAGCGGCCATGTCGCGCGCAAGATCGCCGCGACCTTCTCCTCGACGGGAACGCCGGCGCAGTTCGTCCATCCCGGCGAAGCGAGCCACGGCGATCTCGGGATGATCGCCGAGAGCGATGCGGTGCTGGCGCTCTCCAACTCGGGCGAGACGGCCGAGCTCTCGGACATCGTCGCGCACGCCAAGCGCTTCCGCAATCCGCTGATCGCCATGACCCGGCGCACCCCGAGCGCGCTCGCCGAAGCGGCGGATGTGACGCTGCTGCTGCCAGCCAGCGCCGCCGAGGCCTGCTCGATGGGGCTCGCGCCCACCACCTCGACGACGATGATGATGGCGCTGGGCGATGCGCTGGCGGTGGCGCTGCTCGAGCGCAAAGACTTCTCGGCGAGCGACTTCCAGCTGCTGCATCCCGGCGGCCAGCTCGGCCGGCAGCTGCTGCGCGTCGCCGACATCATGCATGACGGCGAGGCGATGCCGCTGGTGCCGCGCGGCACGGCGATGGCCGAGGCGATCCTGGTGATGACGGTGAAGAGCTTCGGCTGCGTCGGCGTCACCGACGAGAGCGGCAAGCTCATCGGCATCGTCACCGACGGCGATCTGCGTCGCCACATGGACGACGGCATGCTGCGCGCCACGGTCGACGCGGTGATGAGCGCGCGACCGAAGACGATTCGCCCGCAGGCGCTCGCCGCGGAAGCGCTGGGGCAGATGAACGCCCTCGCCATCACCAGCCTCTTCGCCGTCGACGAGCACAAGCGGCCGCTCGGCATCCTCCATATCCACGATTGCCTCCGGGCCGGCATCGCATGAGCGTCCCGCGCGACAACCTCGCCGGGGGCGAGTTCTTCGTGCCGTCCGAGCGGCGGGCGGTGGTCGACCGGCGCTACAGCCGCTTCGTCGTCCTCGCCAAGCGCGTGCTTCCGATCATCGCCGTGTTCATGCTGCTGCTGGTCGGGGTCTGGCCGCACCTCCAGACCGAGATCAAGCGCGTGCAGTTCACGCTGCCGCGCCTCGATCCGCGCGAGGCGAAGGACCTGCGCATGGTCAACGCGCACTACACCGGCGTCGACAAGCAGAACCGCCCCTTCGTCATCACCGCCGAGGTGGCGCGGCAGGAAGGCGGCGACGACCAGCTCATCGCCATGGAAGGCCCCAAGGGCGACCTCACCACGACCAGCGGCAGCTGGTTGGAGCTCAGCGGCTATACCGGCATCTACCAGCCGGGCATGCAGCTCCTCGACCTCTTCGGCAATGTCCAGCTGTTCCAGGACAAGGGCAACGAGTTCCACACCGACAGCGCGCATATCGACATGGCCAAGGGGACGGGGCAAGGCGACGATCCCGTCGAAGGCCAGGGGCCGTTCGGCCATGTCACCGGCCAGGGCTTCCGCATTCTCGACCACGGCAACACCATCGTCTTCACCGGCCATGCGCGACTGGACCTGCTGCCGCGCGGGAAGGATCCGGCGTCGTGAGAGCGCGCGCGCCGTTCGCGGCGCTGGCGCTGGCATTGCTGCTGCTCGCGCCGGCGGCGCGCGCGCAAAACAGCCATGGCAACAAGAGCAGCACCAACAGCAGCGGCAACAACAGCAACGGCTTCGGCCTCGGCCTCACCAGCAACGACGACAACGGCAAGCCGATCGAGATCGAAGCCGATGACGGCATCGAGTGGCAGCAGAACAACCGCGTCTACATCGCGCGCGGCAATGCCAAGGCGACGCGCGGCCAGACCACGGTCTTCGCCGACACGCTGACCGCGTTCTACCGCCCGGTCTGCAGCCCCGAGGCTCGGGCCGCGGCGGCAAAGCGGGCGGCGCGCGAAGCGGCGCTCGCGGCGCAGACCCCGGCGAACGCCGCGG
>DASQSR010000405.1:0-3529 GCA_035642295.1 Allostellaceae bacterium
GCGTTGCGCGGGGTCTTGGCCCAAGGCGCCGCGGCGGCGGCAGTAGCGGCCATGGCGGCGACATTGCCGCCGGCCTCTGCCAGGGCGGGATCGCCGCGGCCCTCCGCCATGACGCGCGGCCGCGGCGGCGGCGCAAACGGCGGCGGCGCCTCGTCGCCGCGCTGCACGCGCAGCTCGACATGCGCCAGCACCCGCGTCACCGCCTCGCGCAGCTCCACCAGCATGCCGCTGAACAGCTGGAATGCCTCGCGCTTGTACTCGTTGACGGGATCGCGCTGCGCATAGGCGCGCAGGTTGATGCCCTGGCGCAGGTGATCGAGCTGGACGAGATGCTCCTTCCAGTTCTGGTCGAGGATCTGCAGCAGCAGGCTCTTCTCGACGTTGCGCATGATGTCGGTGCCGTAATTCGCCACCTTCTGCGCCATCTTGGCGTCGACCGCCTGGATGATGCGCTCCTTGATCTCGGGATCCCCGATGCCTTCTTCCTGCGCCCATTCCTTGATCGGGAGCTCGAGATTGAAGATGCGCAGGCACTCCTCGCGCAGCGTGTCAACCTCCCACTGGTCGGGCAGTGCGTTCTCCGGGATCGCCCGCCCCACCATCGCTTCGACGGTTTCGTGGCGCATGTCGCCGATGGTCTGCGCCACATCCTTCGCCGCCATGATCTCCTTGCGCTGCTCGTACACCACCTTGCGCTGGTCGTTCATGACGTCGTCGAACTTGAGCACGTATTTGCGCGCCTCGTAGTTGCGCGCCTCGACCTTCTGCTGCGCCTTCTCCAGCGCCTTGTTGATCCAGGGATGGATGATCGCCTCGCCGTCCTTGAGGCCGAGGCGTTGCAGCATGCCGTCCATGCGCTCGGAGCCGAAGATGCGCATGAGATCGTCGTCGAGCGAGACGAAGAACTTCGACGCGCCGGGATCGCCCTGTCGGCCGGAGCGGCCGCGCAGCTGATTGTCGATGCGCCGGCTCTCATGCCGCTCGGAGCCGATGACGAAGAGACCGCCGGCGACGCGCACTGCCTCGCGCGCCGCGTCGATCTCGGCGCGGATCTCGCCCTTGCGCCGCTCGCGCGCCGCCTCGTCGGCGATGGCGGGCAGCTCCTGCTTGAGGCGCATCTCGAGATTGCCGCCGAGTTGGATGTCGGTGCCGCGGCCCGCCATGTTGGTCGCGATGGTGACGGCGCCCGCCCGGCCGGCCTGGGCGATGATGTAGGCCTCCTGCTCGTGGTAGCGCGCGTTCAGCACCTGGTGCGGAATCTTGCGCTTCTTGAGGAGGACCGACAGCGCCTCCGACTTCTCGATGCTGACGGTGCCGACGAGCACCGGCTGCTGGCGCTCGTGGCATTCCAGCACCTGAGTGATGATCGCCTCGTGCTTCTCGCGCGCGGTGCGATAGACCTCGTCGTCGTTGTCGATGCGCTGCATCGGCACGTTGGTCGGCACCTCGATGACTTCGAGCTTGTAGATGTCGCCGAACTCCTCCGCCTCGGTCATCGCCGTGCCGGTCATGCCGGCGAGCTTGGGGTAGAGGCGGAAGTAGTTCTGGAAGGTGATCGAGGCGAGCGTCTGGTTCTCCGCCTGGATTTCGACCTTCTCCTTGGCCTCGAGCGCCTGGTGCAGGCCTTCGGAATAGCGCCGGCCCTCCATCATGCGGCCGGTGAACTCGTCGATGATGACGACCTTGTCGTCCTTGACGATGTAATCGGTGTCGCGCGCGAACAGCTTGTGCGCGCGCAGCGCCTGGTTGGCGTGGTGGACGAGCGCGACATTGTGGATGTCGTAAAGCGTGCCGGCCTTGAGCAGATCCCCCTCGCGCAGCATCGCCTCGATCTTCTCGACGCCGCTGTCGGTGAGCACCACCTGGCGCTGCTTCTCGTCCTTCTCGAAATCCTCCGGCGCGAGCTGCGGGATCAGGCGGTCGACGGTGCGATACATCTCCGAGGAATCCTCGGCCGGGCCGGAGATGATCAGCGGCGTGCGCGCCTCGTCGATGAGGATCGAATCCACCTCGTCGACGATGGCGTAGTGGAACGGCCGCTGCACCATGTCCTCGAGCCGGAACTTCATATTGTCGCGCAGGTAGTCGAAGCCGAACTCGTTGTTGGTGCCGTAGGTGACGTCGGCGGCGTATTGCTGGCGCCGCTCCTCGTCGTCGAGCCCGTGCACGATGCAGCCGACGGTGAGGCCGAGGAAGCGGTAGATCTGACCCATCCAGTCGCTGTCGCGGCTGGCGAGATAGTCGTTGACGGTGACGACGTGGACGCCCTTGCCGGTAAGGGCGTTGAGGTAGACCGGCAGCGTCGCCACCAGCGTCTTGCCCTCGCCGGTCTTCATCTCGGAGATCATGCCGCGGTGGAGGACCATGCCGCCCATCAGCTGCACGTCGAAATGGCGCTGGCCCAGCGTGCGCTTGGCCGCTTCGCGCACGGTCGCGAAGGCATCCGGGAGAATGTCGTCGAGCGTCTCGCCGTCGGCGAGGCGCTGCTTCAGCGCCGGCGTGCGCGCGCGCAGCTCCTCGTCGGAGAGCGCGGCAACGGTGGGCTCGGCCGCGTTGATCTCGTCGACAAGTGGCTGCAGCTTCCGCATATAGCGTTCATTCGCTGAGCCGAAGACTCGCCGAGCCAGGGCGCCGATCATCCAAACCTCGATACGGTGCGAGCGGGAGGGGTCAAGAGCCGCTGATCCCGCCTGACAGATAGGGGGATCGGCCGGAAGTGTCAATTGCACGGCGAGTGCGCGCGGCAGAGATTGCCTCGCGCCCGGCAATATGCTTTATGGGCGCCCGACAGCGTCCCTGCCGGAGACGGGCGTGGGGCATCGGGCGCGCCGCAGTGGCCTCGCCCCTGTCACATAAGGAAACGAGCATGACGCTTCGAGCGCTCTTCACGCTTGCCCTGATCCTGGTGCTGACACCTGTCTGGGCGCAAGCGGCGGCGCCCAAGGATCCGGTAGTGGCGCGCGTCAACGGCTTCGAGATCCACCGCTCCGACATCGAAGCCGCGGCTCGCGACCTGCCGCCGCAGGCGCGCCAGCAACCGGCGGACAAGATCTACGCCGCCTTGCTCGACCAGATGGTGGCAACGACGCTCGTCGCCCAGGCAGCGCGCAAAGCCAAGTTCGAGGATGAGCCGACGATGAAGCGGCGGCTGGTGCTGATCCAGGATCAGGTGCTGGCGCAGCTCTACGTCGACGATCTCATCGCCCGGAACGTCACCGACGCGAAGCTCAAGGCGGCCTATGAAAAATATGTGAAAACGGCGCCGCCGCGCGAAGAGGTCAACGCCCGGCACATCCTGCTCGGCAGCGAGGCCGACGCCAAGGCGGTCATCGCCCAGCTCGACAAGGGCGCGGATTTCGCAACGCTGGCCAAGGAGAAGACGACCGACCCCGCGGGCAAGACCTCGGGCGGCGATCTCGGCTGGTTCACCAAGGACCAGATGGTGCCGGAATTCGCCGATGCCGCCTTCAAGCTGAAGAAGGGCGAGTTCACGCAGACGCCGGTCAAGACGCAGTTCGGCTGGCACGTG
>DASQSR010000406.1:0-3676 GCA_035642295.1 Allostellaceae bacterium
TGATGCCTTCCGGCGTCTCCCAGGCGAGGGGGTCCAATCCGCCGCCGAGCTCCTTCTCGGCGAGCGCCCGCCAATCGGCCAGGGTCTTCTCGGGAAATTCCGCCATGCCGCGCCTCCGCGGCGACTATAACGCCGCCGCCGCGGGCCCGTCCAACCGCGGCGAGGGCCGCCGCAGCGCATGCCGCGCTACCACCGCCGCGGTCACCAGCAGCATCGCCCCGGCCTGATGCGCCACCGCGACCGGCAGCGGCACGACCAGCAGCAGGGTGGTGATGCCGAGGGCGAGCTGCAGGCAAGCGGCGGCGAAGAGGAGATGGAGCGCGAGGCGCGCGCGCGGCGCGAGATCGAGGCGCAGGCCGTAGAGCCAGAGGCCGGAGATCACGAGCCAGGTGCTCTCGGCGAGGAGGCGGTGATCGAACTGCGCCGCGGCGGCGTTCTCGAACCAGTTGCGCCACCAGGGCGCGAGGCCCCAGTACTCCGGCGGAGCGAAGCCGCCCGCCATCAGCGGGAAGGTGTTGTAGATGTAGCCGGCGCGCAGGCCGGCGACGAAGGCGCCGGCGCCCAAGGTCACGAAGAGCAGCAGGATCAGCGCGCCGAGGCCGCGGCGGAGCCGCGCCGCGCGGGGATCGCGCCCCGGGGCGGCATCGGGCGCGAGGAGATCGAGCGCCACCCACAGCATCGCGACATAGATGAGCACCGCGGCGAGGAGATGGGCGGCGAGGCGGTACTGGCTGACCTCGATGCGATGCGAGAGGCCGCTTTCCACCATGTACCAGCCGAGGGCGCCCTGGAGACCGCCGAGGACGAAGAGACCGGCGAGGCGTGGGGCGAGCCGACGGGGAACGCGGCCGCGCAGCAGGAACCAGAGGAACGGCACGGCGAAGACGACGCCGATGAGCCGGCCCCAGAGGCGATGGAGATATTCCCAGAAGAAGATCTGCTTGAACTCTCCCAAGGTCATGTCGGGATGGATGGCGCGGTATTGCGGGATTGCCTTGTAGCGGTCGAACTCCGCGACCCAGGCGGCGTGGCCCAGCGGCGGCACGATGCCGCTCACCGGCTGCCATTCGGTGATGGAAAGGCCGGATTCGGTGAGCCGGGTGATGCCGCCGATCACCACCATGAGAAAGATCATGGCGCAGCAGGCGAGGAGCCAGAGGCCGATCGCCCGCTCGCTGCGCGGGGCGGCTCCTGTCGCGGTGTCGGAGAGGGTGATGGTGGACAAGGAAGGCGCCTGAGGAAAAACCGGCTAAAGCGATATGCGGTTCGCGCTCGGTCCCGCCACGTCGCTGCATATCGAACCTGCGTCCTTCGACAGCCGACTCCGTTCGATCGCTTCGCGATCGAACCCTGCGGGTCCGACCGCAGAGCGGTCGGACGGGTCGGCCAGGATGAGGTAAATTCTTGGTGGCACGAAGAAAGGATCCTCATCCTGAGCGCGAGCGAAGCGAGCAGTCGAAGGACGCAGGGTGCTTATCCAGCGCTTGCGAGGCGATGCTAGGGGATCGGGCGAGGCGCAACAACCGGCGCCTTGACGCCGCTCAGGAGGCCGCGGCCGCGCGGTCTCGGGTCAGTGGAGCTGGAGCGAGACCGAGGCGTGGCGGAGCTCGCCGGGCGTGACCAGCGATTGCCGCGCCACCTTCACCGAATGCAGCTTGCCGTCGATATTGTGCGTCCAGAAATCGAGGAAGCGGCGCAGCACCGGGAAATCCGGCTCGATGTCGAGATGCTGCCAGATGAAGCTTTGGAGCACATGCGGATGGTCGGGCAGGTGATACAGGATCTCCGCCGTCGTCAGACGATACCCCTTGAGCCGCAGCCCCAGATCGCTCATCGGCAATCTCCCGCGCCGTTGACACACGATGGTCAACGAATGTCCACGCTAGCGCGGCACCACTCAAGAAAAAATTAATTGGGACAAAGACTTAGCAGCATGGAGACGTGAGTGCTGCCAGCCGCGACGCTCACATCACCGCGAAACGGGCGCGGGCGGCGCGCTCGATCGCGACGGCGAGGAGGCGGTCGATGCCGAAGCGATGGCGCAGCAGCTCGATGACGCGCAGCTCCTCCTGGCTCGCCTCGCCATCGGCGGCGGCGACGTCGCAGGCGACGGCATAGGCGGTCTCGCGCAGCTTGGGCGGCAGCGCGCTCTTGATGCCTTTCAGCGCCTGCTCGAGCCCGTCGGGCTTGGCGAGGAGCTGCGCGCACTCCTTCAGGTCCTTGGTGAAGCGCTTCTGATCATAGCCGCGGAACACCGGCAGGTGATTGACGATGTCGCCGATGATCTGCAGCTCGGCGTCGGTCATGTCGGTATCCGCGGCGGAGACCAGCATCATGGTGTAAATGAGCGCGGCGTGCGTATCGATCATGGCGACCCCTCAGGATGTGCGGCGCCGTCACCATGAAGGGCGGCCGCGCAGCGGTCAACGGCAGCGGCGGCGGGAGCCTGAGGCGGCAGCACGGCGCCAGCCCGCCTCAGCCGGCGAGGAATGCCGCCGTGCGGGCGATCGCGTCCTTGAGGCCGAGCCGCTCCAAGGCGACGCCTTCGGGGAAAGCGCCGGTGAGGCGCGAGGGCATCTGCGCATCGAGCAGCACGAAGACGCCGCGATCATCGGCGCGGCGCACCAGCCGGCCGAAGGCCTGCTTCAAGCGCAGGCGCGTGATCATGTCGTCATAGCGCGCGCCGCCGAAGCGGGCGCGGCGCGCCTTGTGCAGAATGTCGGGCCGCGGCCAGGGCACGCGGTCGAAGACGATGAGGCGCAGCGAGCGCCCGGGCACATCGACGCCGTCGCGCACCGCGTCGGTGCCGAGGAGACAGGCATCCTCCTCGGCGCGGAAGATGTCGACGAGGGTCGAGGTGTCCATGCCGTCGACATGCTGCGCCAGCAACGGGATGCCGGCTTCCTCGAGCGGCGCGGCGATGCGGCGATGCACCGCGCGCAGCCGGGCGATGGCGGTGAAGAGACCGAGCCCGCCGCCGCGCGCCGCCAGGAACAGTTCGCGATAGGCTGCCGCGACCTGCGCCGGATCGTCGCGGCGGATGTCGGTGACGACGAAGACGCGGGTCTGCGCCGCGTAATCGAAGGGCGAAGGCACGCTGACGCGCAGCGCCGGCGCCGCGAGATGGCGGGCGCCGGTGCGCGCCTCGGCCGCTTCCCAGTCGCGCAGCGCATCGCCGCTGCCGTCGGTGAGCGTCGCCGAGGTGACGAGCACGCCATGCGCCGGCTTGGCGACGAACTCGGCGAACGGCAAGGTCGGATCGACCCAGTGGCGATGCAGGCCGACATCGAGCTCGTGGCCGTCGCTGCGCTCGACCGAGAGCCAATCGACGAACTCCTCCGGCGGCGCGGCGTCGATCTCGCGCAACGCTTTCTGCCAGCCGCCGAGCTCGATCATGGCGCGGCGCTCGAGGCCGAGCACGGCGCCTTCGATGCGCATGCGCGTGCCCTGATCGAGCTCGGCCGCGTCCTCGTCGAGCCGCCCCTTGAGGTGCTCGGCGAGCCGGCGCATCGGGATCGAGATCTTCTCGAGCGCCAGCGCCAGCGCCTCGCCGGCGGCGACGAGGCCATCGACCGGCGGCCGAAGCTCGGTTTCGAGGCTGTAGACCTGGTCGCGATCCGGCGCGCGCGCCAGCACCTGCCGGCGCACCAGAGCGAGAAAGGCCTCGGTCGCCTGG
>DASQSR010000407.1:0-2945 GCA_035642295.1 Allostellaceae bacterium
CCTAGCGGGTTCAGCGGCTATGCGGCAATGCTGTCGCGGAGGCTCGCGCGGCCGAGCAGCGGCGTCAGCAGCCCGAGATGCGCCGGGAGGTCGAGGGTGAGCACGATCTCGGCGCCGGAATCCTCGACGAGATGGTGGATCTCGGGCGGCGCATAAAGCGGGTTGAGATTCACCACCGTACCGCCGGCAGCGAGGATGCCGTAATAGGCGACGACATAATAAGGCGTGTTGGGCAGCATCAGCGCCACGCGCGTTCCGCGCGTGACGCCCAGGGCGGCGAAACCCTTGGCGGCGCGGCGCGCCCAGGCGCCGATCTCGGCATAGCTGTAGCGCTTGCCGAGGAAATCGAGGCAGGGCCGGTCGGCGAAGCGGCGGGCGCTGTCCTCGAGCAACTGGTGGAGCGGCTCCTCGGCGAAGCGCGCAAACCAGTCGATCCCCGGCGGATAGGATCTGAGCCAGGGCCAATTTGAATCGCTCTCGGCCATCACCGCACCCGCAGGGTTAAGCTACGACCCTAGCGGGTTCAGCGGCTATGCGGCAATGCTGTCGCGGAGGCTCGCTCGCGATCGCGCGACGGCCGGCGTCCTCCCCACCTCAGGCGGGACAGCGGGCTGGGGACGGGTTCAGCGCTTCACTTCCGGGTCTTCCTCGGCGGTGTGACGCTTGCCGATGAGCTCGGCGTCGCGCAGCTCTGCGACTTCCTTGCCTTCCTTGCCTTCGACCGCCGTTTCCGCCGCCTTGGCCTTCTCCTCCACCTTGCCGGAGCGGACAAGGCGCTGCTGCGCCTCGTCGAATTCGCGCGCCGCGGTGCGGTTGCCTTCGCCCTGGTTCGCCTCGGTCTTGCCTTTGTTCCGTCCGGCCATCAGCGTCTCTCCTGTCTGCTACCGGCAAACAGGAGCGGTTTCGCTGCGGTTCCCGCGCGCGGAGAGGCTCGATTTTCGCCTAATGCGCGAGAATGACCGGCATGCTCGCTTCCATGATGATGTGGCGGGTGGCGCCGCCGAAAATCATCTGCCGGAGCCGGCTCTGCGTGTAGGCGCCCTTGACCACGAGGTCGGCGCCGATCGCCTTGGCCTCGTCGAGAAAGACCTCGCCCGGCGCCCGGTCGCGCGGCGTCACATGGCGGGCAATGGCGGGGATTCCGTGTCGCTGCAGGTTTTGCGCCAGATCTTCGCCCGAGGGGCCCGGCGTCATGCCGCCCTCGACGGTGACCACCTGCACGGTCTGCGCGCGCTCGAGGAAGGGCATGGCGAAGCCGACGGTGCGCGCCGTCTCGGTGCTGCCGTTCCAGGCGACGAGCACCCGCTCGCCGATCGAGCCGAGCGGCGTCGGCGGCGTCATCAGCACCGGCCGGCCGCTCTCGAACAGCGCGTCTTCGAGCGTCGCTTCGGCGAGCGAGGCAAGCTTCGACGGCCGCTCCACCACGATGAGATCGAAGACGCGGCCGAGCGTCCCGACCACCGCATTCTGCCGCCCGGATTCCTCGCGCCATTCGGCGCTGGGCCCGTCGGCGGCGGCAGCGCCCAGGGGCACGCCGTGCTGGCGCATGAAAGCGGTGAAGAGCGCCCGCGCCTGCTCGCGCCGGTCGAGCCCTTCGCGCTCCAAGGTGCGATCGACCTCCGACGAGATGGAGAAGCCCATCTCGCCGCCGAAGACGACGGCGTATTCGCTGGTGAGCGCGTTCAAAGCGACGATGCGGCTGCCAAAGCGCCGGGCGATCAGGAGCGTCGCCTCCAGCAGCGATGCCGCCGTGCCGTCGCTGACGACGGCCAAGAGGGTTTTCATCGGAACCTCGCCTGTTCGGCAGCCCCTTGGGCTGCTTTAATTTTTTGGCCGATTATACTCCTCGCCCGGGCGGCGCCCAAGCGTGACGGGAACCGGCGGGAGTGATTTCCGTTCACCCTCCGATCGCGCGGAGGGAGAAGAGCTTGGACGGCACTCCGGCGCGGGGCGGGGATTGCGACGACCCCGCCGCCGCCATGATCACGCTCATCGAGCAGCTCTACCCGATCTGCCGCAGCATCACCGGCGACGGGCTGCGCGAGAGCCTTCGCCGCATTGCCCGCGAGGTGCCGCTGGAGCTGCGCGAGGTGGCGAGCGGAACGCCGATCTTCGACTGGACGGTGCCGCGGGAATGGAATGTCCGCGACGCCTATATCGCGACGCTCGACGGACGGCGCCTCATTGATTTCGCGCGCTCGAACCTGCATCTCCTGCAATACAGCACGCCCGTCGACCGCGTGGTCGAGCGCGCCGAGCTCGCGCGGCACCTCCACACGCTCCCCGAGACGCCCGACTGGATTCCCTATCGCACCGCCTATTACAGCGAGGCCTGGGGATTCTGCCTCAGCCAGCGCCAGGCCGAGAGCCTCATCGACGACGCCTATCGCGTCGTCATCGACACCACCCTGGCACCGGGCCATCTCACCTATGGCGAGCTGGCGCTGCCCGGCGAGCGGCCGGAGGAGGTGCTGCTCTCCTGTCATGTCTGCCATCCCTCGCTCGCCAACGACAATCTCTCGGGGATCGCCGTGGCGGTGGCGCTGGCGCGCGCGCTGATGGCGGCGAAACGGCGCTATTCCTATCGCTTCCTGTTCATTCCGGGCACCATCGGCTCGCTGACCTGGCTTGCCGCCAACGAAGCGCGGGTGCCGCTGGTGAAGTACGGGCTGGTGCTGAGCTGCCTCGGCGACGGCGCGCCCGTCACCTACAAGGCGAGCCGGCGCGGGGATGCCGCGATCGACCGCATCGCCGCCCATGTGCTGCAGCAGAGCGGCGCGCCCTATCGCCTGCTGCCCTTCACTCCCTACGGCTATGACGAGCGGCAATACTGCTCGCCCGGCTTCGACATGCCGGTCGGCTGCCTGATGCGCTCGCCCAACGGCACTTTCCCCGAATACCACACCTCGGCCGACAATCTGGACTTTATCCGTCCCGATGCGCTC
>DASQSR010000408.1:0-4129 GCA_035642295.1 Allostellaceae bacterium
GTCGATGCGATAGCTGTCGGAGCGGCAGGGGTCGCACACCTCGTAGCCGTAGAGCAGGCGGCGCGGTGAATTGCGGATGAAGGCGGCGAGGTTGATGTAGGGGTCGATCAGCATCTCCAGCAGCTCGTGGCTCAGCACCACCGACCACGGCATGCCGTCGGCGCGCGCGGTCGCGACGAAAGCCTTGCCGAGCGGCAGCCCGGCGCTGGTGAGGTCGTGATAGCCGAGATCGCCGGCGCGATCGCTGTCGTCGTGGAGCGTCAGCCACCAGGCATCGCGCGGCGGCGCCTTGCCCGGCGGCACGAGGCTGAGGCGGGCGGCAACACCCCAGACCGGCGCGAAATCGCGGATCACCTGCTTTTGCAGCGCGGCGACGACCTTGGCGAGATGCTTGGGCGAGATGCTTTCGTCCGACGCATGGTTGATCACCGCGATTTCGATCGGCTCGCTGCCACGGCGCGAGGCGGCTCGTTGCCTTGCCATTCTCCCCCTCATCCTCCCCCCGTTCAGAACTTCTCCTCGCCGCGCTCGCGCACGGCGTCGGGAAAATCGCGATAGAGCGCGAAATGCGCGTCGGTCACCATTGAGTTTACGGCAAAATGCAGGCCTTCGATCGGCTCGCGCCGCGTCGCGACGCGGGCGAAGGCCCGATCCAGCTGCGCCATGTCCGTCACCTCGATCATGACATGGAAGTCGCCGAGCTCGCGCGGCGCGAGGCCGAGCTTGCGGCGCGTGAGGCGCCAGCCCTCGATCAGCCCGTCATCGCGCAGACGGCCGAGATAAGCGGCGACCTTCTCGCTGAAGGCGACATCGCCGACGCCGGGCTTCAGGTTGAACCACGCGTGATAGATGTCCATGGGCGGCGCTCACGAGGCGGTTGGCGGCATGGCGGCGCGCGGGATGATCGCGCCCTGATACTGTATCACAGCGCCCGCGAGCCGGTGCCCGGCGCGCGCCGCTTCGGCCGGCGGAAGCCCCTCGAGGCGGGCGTTGAGATAGGCGGCGTTGAAGGCGTCGCCGGCGGCGGTGGTGTCGAGCGGCGCGATCACCGCCGGCACCGGCACTTCGGCGCCGGTGCCGAGATGGCAAGCACCGGCGCCGCGCTTGACGCAGACTTCGATGCCGAGCGCCGTGTAGCGCGCCAGCGTCTCATGCGGCGAGGCATCGCCCCAGATCGCCTGCTCGTCCTCGAAGGTCGGCAGCGCCATGTCGATGACGGCGAGAAAGGGTGTGATCGCCGCGCGCGCCGCGGCGGCGTCGGGCCAGCCCGCCGGGCGGTAATTGCTGTCGAAGACGACAAGCCGCCCGCCCGCCCGCGCCGCGCGCAGCGCCGCGAGGAAGCGCTCGCGCGCCTCGGGCGCCAGAATGGACAAGGTGATGGCGGTGAAATAGAGCACGTCGTACTCGGCCAAGCGCTGCAACAGCGGCGCGGTGCCGGCGCCAAAGAGCTCGCGCGCCGCCGACGTGGAGCGGTAGTAGAAGAAGCGGCGCTCGCCGTCGGCGGCGGTGCGGATGAGATAGAGGCCGGGCAGCTTCCCCGGCAGCTGCATGACCGCGCCGGTGCCGATCCCTTCTTCGCGCCAGGCGTCGAGCATCGCCGCGCTGTAGGGATCATCGCCCAGCGCCGTGACATAGTCGACGGCGAGTCGGTCGCGCGGCGCCAATCGGGCGAGGTAGAGAGCGGTATTGAAGCTGTCGCCGGCGAAGCCGAGCTCGAGCAGCGATGCGTCGCGATGCCGCAGCTCGATCATGCATTCGCCGATGGAAGCCAATCGCTTCATCCTGTCCTCTTGCCGGCCGTCGCCTTTGCTCTACTCTCTCCGTTGCCCGCTCCGCCGGGCGCCGTCAAGGCGGAAGGAGCGCCATGCACGAGATCCTTCAGCGCACCACCGTCATTCCCGTGGTGACCATCCCGCGCGCCGCCGACGCGGTGCCGCTGGCCTCGGCGCTGCTGCGCGCCGGCTTGCGCGTCATCGAGGTCACCTTGCGCACGCCCGAAGCGCTGGCGGCGATCACCGCCATTGCGCGCGGCCTGCCCGACGTCGTCGTCGGCGCGGGCACGGTGCTGACCGGAGCCGATGTGACGCGCGCCGCCGATGCCGGAGCGCGTTTCCTGGTGAGCCCGGGGCTGACGCCCGACCTGGTGGCCGCCGGCCTCGGCAGCGAGCTTCCCTACATTCCCGGCGCGGTGACGCCGTCGGAAGTCATCGCCGCGCGCGAGCAGGGATTTTCCGTGCTCAAGTTCTTTCCCGCCGAACCCTCGGGCGGCGTCGAGGCCTTGCGCCATCTGGCACCGGTGTTCCCCGGCATCGCCTTCTGCCCGACGGGCGGCATCGGCGAAGGGAATGCCGCGAAATACCTGGCGCTGCCCAATGTGCCGATGGTGGGCGGCGCCTGGATGACGCCGGCCGAGGCGATCGCCGCCGGCAACTGGGCAGAGATCGAAGAGCTGGCGCGCCGCGCCGTGCGGATCGCTCAGTCGAGGACCTTGTAGCCGTTGTTGCGCAGGCACTGGTCGACGAAGAGCTTCTCGTTGGCCGGGCCGCTTTTGACCTGGCTACCGCCGACCCCGGCGCCGATGACGGTGCCGCTGATCGCGCCATAGCTTTCGGCAAGACCGATATTGCCGGTGCTGGCGACGCCCGCCATCGCCGCGGCGCCGGCGGTGCCGAGGCCAGCGCCCATCAGCGTATAGGCCAGGAGCGGTCCGTAGCGGTCGCGCTCGGCCACCTTCTTGCAGTCATAGAGGTCGATCTGGTAGCGCGCCGTATCGGCGCCGGTGAGGGCAACCTTCGGCTGATAGGGGCTGCTGGGCGCGCAGGCGGCGGCGACAAGGCAGAGCAGCGGAACGGCGGCGAAGCGCATGGCGCCAATTCTCGGCGCTCGGCGGGCGGCGCGTCAACCGGGCGGCGATGGCGCCACGGCGCAGGACCGCGGGCAGTTCGAAATTTCTAGAAATATCGTTGACGGCGATCGGCGGGCTCCCTAGATTATTTCCATCAGACTGGAAATATGGACCGATAGGCTGGGCACGATGGAGACGAAGCAAGCGATCGACGCGCTCGGAGCGCTCGCGCAGGAGACGCGGCTTAAGATCTTCCGGCTGCTCGTGCAGCGCGGGCCCGAAGGGCTCGCCGCGGGCGCGATCGCGGACGCGCTGGAGATTCCGGGCGCCACGCTGTCGTTCCACCTTCAGCAGCTCATGCACGCGGGGCTCATCGAGCAGCGGCGCGAAAGCCGGTCGCTGATCTATTCGGCGAACTTCGGCAACATGCGCGGCCTTGTCGCATATCTGACCGAGAACTGTTGCGGGCTTGGTGCGTCCTGCGGCTCCGCCTCCGAGGCGTCTGCCGCAGCGGAACTCGAGGTCCCACCCGCACGCCGGACGGGCAGGCGCTGAACATCGGAGGTTCACATGAGCAAGATGCTTCACGCTTTCGCCGTCGATCACGGCACCCTTCATTTCGAGGTCGACCTCGATCTTAGGACGCTCGCCGCCGCCGCGGCTTTCCTCGCGCTGCTCGCCGCGGAGATCGCGGTCGTGCTGACTGCGCCGGCCCGAGACCTCGCCAATCAGATCTTTTTCACCACCTGACCGGCGCTCAGCGCCGACATCCAACGAGGGAGACCCGATCATGAAGCGCCTACACGTTCACGTCGCCGTCGAGAACTTGGAGAAGTCGATCGGATTTTATTCGACGCTCTTCGCGGCCGAGCCGGTGGTGGTGAAGCCGGACTACGCCAAATGGATGCTCGACGATCCGCGGGTGAACTTTGCCATCTCAGCCCGCGGCCATGCGCCGGGCCTCGACCATCTCGGGATCCAGGTCGAGAGCAAGGACGAGCTCGGCGAAGTCTATGAGCGCCTGGAGCGCGCTGAGGGACCGGTGCTCGACGAGGGCGACACGACCTGCTGCTACGCCACTTCCGAGAAGTCGTGGATTTTGGATCCGCAGGGGATCGCGTGGGAAACGTTCCACACCACCGGCGAGAGCACCGTCTACGGCCATGGCGCCCGTCAACGGCTTGCCGAGATGGCTCCGACGGCGAGAGACGCGACGGCAGAAGAGCGGTCAAGCGTTACGGCCGCGGCCCAGTCCTGCTGCGGGCCTTCCCAGGCGGCGGAGAC
>DASQSR010000409.1:0-7483 GCA_035642295.1 Allostellaceae bacterium
GCATTGATGGCGCCACCCTCGGCCGCCGTGCCGCTATGTCTCGAAGCTTTGACAGCCGGCCGCAGTCGATGTCACTATTGTATGAATATAAGCTAATAATGCGCGAATCGCATAACCCAGAGGAGAACCGGCTTGGCACAAGCGATTCCGGATCTCGGCGTCAAACACCTGCGCGCCGTGGTCGCCCTCGCGCGGTTCGGCAGCTTTATCGCCGCTGCTTCCTTTCTCGGCATCTCACAGCCCGGATTGAGCCGAATCATTCAGCAAGCGGAGGCACTGCTCGGCGTCAAGCTCTTCGCCCGCGGCACGCGAAGCGTTTCACAAACCGCCGCCGGCCGCGAATTCATTCCGGCCGCCGAGCGACTGCTGGGCGAGCTCTTGCAGCAGACGACAAAGCTAAGGACCCGCGACGGCGAGCTGCGCGGGCAGATCATCATCGCGTGCCTCATGTCCATCTCACATCTCGTGCTGCCCGCGGCGCTTGTCGCCTTTCGCAAGCGTCATCCAAAGACGTACATCCACATACGGGAGGGGTTGCACAGCAGCGTCCATGAGGATGTTCGCGGCGGTGTCGCCGATTTCGGGATCGGCAATGCGACCGGCTTGCACCACGACATCGCCGTGGATTGGCTCACCAAGGAGACGTGCTACCTGATCTTGCCGCGCAAGCATCGTCTCGGTTCCCGCTCCACCGTCTTGCTGAAGGAGTTAACGGACGAGCCGATGATCTCCATGCCGACCGATTCCGGCTTGCGACGCGCCATCGACGTGGCAGCGAGTACAGCGGGGGTCACGCTCAGCCACAGCATCATCACCAATCAATTCGCGTCGATCCTCGACTTCGTAAGCAGTGGCCTGGGCGTCTCCATCGTGCCGGCGGCGGCGCTGCCGCCGGCCGAGGACCGGTCCTTCGTCGTCCGATCGCTCCGGCCGGCAATTACGCGCGAGATCGGCGTTCTCCATCTGGCGGAGCGCCCGTTGTCGCCGGCCTCGGAGGCTTTCCTCGGCATCTTCCGGCCGATGTTCTTTGCCGCAACGGAAAGTGGCAAGCGCAGCAAGGGCGCCGGTCGTGCAAGACAACGGGCAACCGATCGACGCAGCGCGCCGCGGTCAGCTTGAGATCGTCCTGTCGCCGAGCTGCCCACACCCTGCCAGCGGCGATGGATCAGACCATGACGTCCGCCAGGTCCTGCATCGCAGACACAATGATGTCGGGCTGGTGCGGTCTTTTGCCTCGCGGCGCGTGAGGCCGCGCCCGCCGCATGCCTCCTCAGCGACAACGGTGGTTGACCCGCCTCGGCCGCAGGATAGAGAGCGGCGGACAACGATAATCAGCGGAGGGAAGCGGAATGACGGAAGCGATCCCCGCGGCACGGCGCGCCGCATCCCAGTCGGCGGCATCGCCGGGCCGGGTGTTCTGGGCGACCTGGGCGGGCTGGATGCTCGACGGCTTCGACAGCGGCATCTACCTCTTCGTCCTGGTGCCGGCGCTGGCGGAGATGCTGCCGCGCGGCGGCATCGCGGCCAGCAAGGGCTCGATCGCGCTTTATGGCGGCTATCTCTTCACCATCTTCATGCTCGGCTGGGCCTGCTCGATGTTCTGGGGCTGGCTCGCGGACCGGATCGGGCGGGTCAGCGTCATGTGCCTCACCATCCTGGTCTATTCGATCTCGACCGCGCTCTGCGGCCTCGCCGGCGGCGTGGTGTTCTTCGCCGTGTTCCGCTTCCTCGCCGGCTTCGGCATCGGCGGCGAGTGGGCGGCGGGAACGCCGCTGCTGCAGGAATCGGTTCCCGAGGCGATGCGCGTCAGGCTCGCCGGCTGGCTGCACACGGCAACACCGACCGGCATCATGCTCGCCTCCCTCGCCGCCTTCCTGGTGCCGCTGATCGGCTGGCGCGGGCTCTTCCTGCTCGGCGTCCTGCCGGCGCTGCTGACGATCTATCTGCGCTTCAGCCTGCCGGAATCCGCGGCCTGGCAGAAAGGCCGGCAAGCGCGGACGCGTGCGGCGGGCGGGCTCTTCACCGGCGCCCAGGCGCGCATCACCTGGGTTGCGGCGCTGATGATGGCCTGCATCATCTTCGGCCTCTGGTCCTCCACCTTCTGGGTCCCGACGCTGATCATCAGCAAGCTGACCGCCGCCGGGAGTACGCCCGCCGCGGCGCTGCGCGTCGCCGCCCTGAGCGGCATCCTCACCAATCTCGGCACGCTCGCCGCCTGCCTGCTGATGCCGTGGATCGCCGGCCGCATCGGCGCGCGCCGGCCGACGGCGGCGCTGTTCTTCCTGGGCTCGCTCGCGGTCAACCTCGTCGCCTATATCGGCGCCGGGATGCTGCTGGACAACACCACGCTCTTCATCTGCCTCGTACCGGTGCTGGGCTTCTTCACCAACGGCGTCTTCGCGCTCTACACCATCTGGCTGCCGGAGCTGTTCCCGACGGCAAGCCGCGCCTTCGGCTCGGGCTTCGCCTTCAGCCTCGGCCGCGTGCTGGGCGCGCTCGGCCCCTCCATCGTGGGCGCCCTCGTCGTCTTCACCGGCTCCTATCCGCTGGCGGTTGCGGCGACCTCGGCGATCTATCTACTGGGCCTGCCGCTCATCGCCCTGGCGCCGGAGACGGCGGGACGGCCCTTGCCGGGATGACGCGCTGAAGCTCGACCTCGCGCAGGCGCGTCGGCACCGCACAATCCTGCTTGACGAAGGGATTTCGCTCTCGGCAGCATTGACGGCGGGAGAGGTCTCGCGCCGCTCGCCACAACGCACACGGTCGGGATTCCCGTGATCCCTCGTCGGCTCAAGCATTCGATGGCGAAATTCGCGGTGCTCGCCGTGCTGGCGGCCGCCGCGCCGCCGACGCCGGGCGCGGGCACCGACGCGGCGCCGGAGGGCACGGGCGTTCCGGGGCAACTGCTGGTCGCATCACCCCATCTCGACGATCCGCCGTTCGACCAAGCGGTCATCCTGGTGCTGCGGCACGACAAGAACGGCGCCATGGGCGTCGTCATCAACCGACCGGTGGAAGAACGGTCGCTGGCGAGCGTGATGGACGCGATCGGCGCGGACGCCAAGGGGGTCGAAGGGCGGGTGCGGCTGTTCGCCGGCGGGCCCGTGCAACTGGAGGTCGGCTTCGTCCTCCACAGCGCCGAGTATCATCGCGCCCAAACGATGGACATCGATCGGGGCGTGGCGATGACCTCGACGCGGCAAATCCTGAGCGACATCGGCCATAAGCGCGGCCCCAGGAAATTCCTCATCGCCTTCGGCTATTGCGGCTGGGCGCCGGGGCAGCTCGAGAGCGAGCTGGCGCAGCATGTCTGGGTGATCGCCTCGGCCGACCCGAAGCTGATCTTCGACGACGACCGCAAGCAGCTCTGGCAAGAGGCGCTGACGCGGCAGCTGCACGCGCTGTGAGGGGGCCGGCCCCGATGACGTTCCGACGACAATGGCCGATGCGCGCGGTGCTGCTGGCGCTGGCGCTGCTGTGCGCGGCGCCCGCGGCGGCGCAGCCCGCCAAGCTGCCGGCGCTGGGCGCGGACCCCGCGCGAATTTCCGCCTCGGGCCTGTCGTCCGGCGGCTTCATGGCGCTGCAATACGCGGTCGCCTTCTCGGCCAGCGTCATGGGCGTCGGCGTCGTCGCGGGAGGACCCTACAACTGCGCCTACGTCACCCTCGGCGGCACGACGGCCTGCCAGGTGGGGGCGCCGCTCGGCGGCGCCTCCTATGACGCCGCCCTTGGCTTTGCCGGGCTCGGCGAGATCGATCCGGTCGACCGGCTGAAGTCCGAGAAAGTCTATCTCTTCAGCGGCACCAAGGATAAGACGGTGAAGCGCACGGTGGTGGACGCGGTGCGCGACTTCTTCGGCGCCGTGGGCACGCCGGCGCAAAACATCGAATACGTCCGGCAGGTGCCCGCGGGCCATGGCTTCATCTCGGTCAATTTCGGCGCGGCCTGCGGCACCAGCGCGCCGCCCTATGTCAACGAATGCCTGGTCGACGGCGCCCCGTACGACCAGCCGGAAGCGATCCTGACGCAAATCTATGGCACGCTGCGGCCGAAGGCGGCGCGGCTCTCGGCGGCGCCGACGCCGTTCGACCAGACCGAGTTCGCCGCGCCGCTCGCCGGCATGGCAAAGACCGGCTACGCCTACATACCGGCATCCTGCACGGCGGCCGGCGCCCGGTGCGCGGTGCATGTCGTCTTCCACGGCTGCAAGCAAGCCGCCGGCGCGGTCGGCGATGCCGTCTACCAGCGCCTCGGCTACAACGCGTGGGCCGATGCCAACGGCATCATCGTGCTTTATCCGCAGGTGGTCGCCAGCACCATCCCCGTGGACCCCGACGGATGCTGGGACTGGTGGGGCTATAGCGGCCTCGATTTCCAGACCCGGTCCGGCCCCCAGCTCGCCGCCGTGCACGCCATGGTGCTGCGCCTCCTCGGGCGGCGGCAGTAGGGTTGTCTCCCCGATCCGGTTCGTGCACGCGCAGATCTTCGAGCGATGCGCAATGTGTTGCGCTCAAGGCGCGATCGCGACGTTGTAAGTCCTAAGGATGTGGGCCAGGTGTCGGGGCCATTGCAGCAGCGGTTTGTCCTGAAGAGGCTTTAGCCCGTGCAATGCCCGGTCGTAGACGGCAAGACAGGGCTCGCCGATCAGCCTGCTGTCGTAAAGCACGCCGGCCAGGTTGAAACGATGCGCGTGGAAAGCGACCGACCATTGCCTCGCGAGCGCCTGGTCTGAGGCGCCCACGACATCGGTGTCTATGCCGTTCCGCACGATGTTCCGCCCGACGAGATCGATAGCAACAACATCGGAAGCGACCTCGATCTCGACGCACATCAAGCGATCGAGCTCGCGTTGAGAGATCAGCAGCGGTCCATCAAGACCATTCCGTTTATCCCTGATGATCCTTTCAACGAAACAGGTTTCGATGCGCTCGCCAAAATACGCGACACCGAAGCGGGGCGGCGAGCGCGGATCGCTGAATCGGCTGTCAGCATAGCCGAAGCCGAGCGCCGATTGTCCTACCGTATAGAGTCGAAAGAAACGCCGCCCGAGAAGCGGTGCTGTGATCGGCGTCGAAGTCTTCGCGTAGCCAGGCGGCGGCAGCATCGAGCTCAGGTGAAGGCACCGGACGCGATGTTTTCTGCCGCTTTCAGCACCGGCGCTATCTCACCTCTCTGCAGGGCCTCCAATGCCGTCCGCATCTTCCCTATTTCCGGATGCGCCTGCGTCAGGAAGCGATAAACCGTCCATTCATCGCCGAGGCACGCAAAGAGCTTCGGAAGCACGCCGGCCATGAACAAGTGGCCGTGCTCGTCGAGCTGCCACGCCGGAAACTGGACGCCGCGTTTTGGGCCTTCCAGACCCAAGATCTCGTGCCGCTCGCGCTTGCTGTGGATCGTAGGCCGACGGACGCCGATCCGGTCGGCGAACGCATCCGACGAAAGCATCTCGTCGCCGCTCAGGATCTCCGCCGCGAGCTTCCGTCCGCGCTCCCGCGCTTCCGCGAGAGCCCGCTCCAGCTCCGAGGCCCCGTCATCATCGGCGCCGCTCTTGATGATTTCGATCTCCGGATGCGGCTTCCCGGGACGCACATTCACAACAATTACCGATGAGACGCCATGTGCCGATGCGGCGATCGCTTGTCCCATCTCGTGCAGCAAGTTCCTGAACGATTTAGGATTGCGACTGATCTGCCTTGCCACCGACGGTTCGGACACCAAGCTTCGACTTATCGTCAAGCCGCGACCAGGTCCCGGTGCCAACTTATCCTTGGCCTTCGCCGGGCCGGTTCCGCGGGATCGCACCGGACGCCTGGCCTTGCCGAACGTCTTTGCTTTTGACCGCATTGCCATTGCGGCACCTCCAACCCAAACCTCTTGCGGCTTAAATTTGGCCATTCTGTAACGTTCGTCAAGCTAGTAATGTTGGTTAACCTAGGCGATACCCCGTGTCAATCCACCTTCCAGAGCACTTAGAGCCGTCCCCCTACGCGCGCCGGACAGGGAGGTCGTCTGGAAGCGAAAAGCGGCCTTTTTCGGAGCCTTGCTCAGCCCCCGCCCGCCTCGCGCGCGTAGAGGACCTCGACGAGATAGAGGCCCTCGGGCGGCGCGGTGGGGCCGCCGGCGCGGCGGTCGCGCGCGGCCAGCGCCTCACCCACCTGCGCGATGCGCCATTTGCCGGCGCCGACGAGCTTCAGCGTGCCGACCATGTTGCGCACCTGGTGATGGAGGAAGGAGCGCGCCCGCGCCTCGATGCGGATCTCCTCGCCCCATCGCGTCACGGTCAGCCGGTCGAGCGTCTTCACCGGCGACTTCGCCTGACAGAGGGAATCGCGGAAGGTGGTGAAATCGTGCCGGCCGATCAGGAGGCCCGCCGCCTCCTGCATCGCGTCGGCATCGAGGCGCGGCCCCACATGCCAGACGCGGCCGCGCTCCAGCGCCGGCGACGGGCGGCGGTTCAAGATGCGATAGAGGTAGACGCGGCCGCGCGCCGAGCGCCGCGCATCGAAATGATCGTCGACGCGCTCGACCGCGGTCACCGCCACGCGGTGCGGCTTGACGTGATGGTTGAGCGCGTTCTGAATGACGCCCGGCGCCGCTTCGCGCGGCAGGTCGAGATGCGCCGCCTGGCCCAGCGCGTGGACGCCGGCATCGGTGCGGCCGGCGCCGTGCACGGTGACGGGGGCGCCGCAGAAGCGCTCGACGGCGGCTTCCAGCACTTCCTGCACCGACAGCCCGTTGGCCTGGCGCTGCCAGCCGACGAGGCCGGTGCCGTCATATTCGAGCGTCAGCTTGTAGCGGGGCATGGCAGCCGCGTGCCGGCGGCGATGGGATAGCCGCGCAGGAACGTCTCGGCGGCAAGCGGCGCGCGCCCGGCCCGCTGCAGCCGCAGCAGCCGCAGCGCCCCTTCGCCGCAGGCAATGGCGAGCGCCGCGTCGAGCACCGTGCCGGGCGCAGCGCCCGCGGCGGCCGGCGCCGGCGCCGCCGCCAGGACCTTGATGCGCTCACCATCATGGGTGAAGTAGGCGCCGGGCCAGGGATCGAAGGCGCGCACCTGCCGCTCCAGCGCATCGGCCGGGCGACGCCAGTCGAGCGCCGCTTCCTCGCGGCGAAGCTTCTTCGCATAGGTGGCGCCCGCCGCGGGCTGCGGCTCCGCGACGAGCCGGCCGGCGGCAAGCCCTTCGAGCGCCACGAGAATGAGGCGCGCGCCGAGCGCGGCGAGCGCGTCCTGAAGCGGCTGCGCGGTCGTCGCGGGACCGATCGGCACGGCTTCCGTCAGCAGCATCGGCCCGGTGTCGAGCCCTTCCTCCATCTGCATGATGGTAATGCCGGTCTCGGCATCGCCGGCGAGAATGGCGCGCTGGATCGGCGCAGCGCCGCGCCAGCGCGGCAGCAGCGAGGCATGGATGTTGACGGCGCCGAGCCGCGGCGCTTCCAGCACCGCCTTCGGCAGGATGAGGCCGTAGGCGACGACGACGGCGGCATC
>DASQSR010000410.1:0-9942 GCA_035642295.1 Allostellaceae bacterium
GGTCAGGCCGACACTGCGTGTCGTGCGGATGAAGAGCGCCGCGCCGACGCGCGCCTCAAGGGTCCGTACCGCCTGGCTGACCGCCGACGGCGTCACCCCGAGTTGCGCGGCCGCTCTACGGAAATTGCGATGCTGGGCAACGCCGAGGAAGGCCTCCACGCCGTCGAGCGCGCCTCGCCTGATTGTGAAGTTCTGCTTCATAGCGCATCCATATTATCTCGGGTAGCCGATCGCGGGAAGCGGTCCTATGTCTGGGAGAGGACCTGAAGCCGGGAGGAATGCTGCCATGACCGATGTCCTTGACGATGTGCGGGCGCACTATGGCGCGACCGGCCTGACCGAGCGGCTGAAGACGGCGCTTGCGGGTTTCGGGCCGGAGGAGCAGCGGCTGAGGCCGGAGCAGCTCGCTGGCCTCGACCAGTTTCACACGCGCGGCCTCGCTGCGACCGCTGAGCTTGCCAAGCTGGCTGGGATTACCGCCGACATGGCGGTTCTGGATGTCGGATCGGGGGTTGGCGGCCCGGCGCGCTTTCTCGCGGCAACCTGCGGCTGCCGGGTCACGGGCGTCGACCTCAGCCAGCCCTTCGTCGATGCCGCGCGCTATCTGACCGAGCGGACGGGACAGAGCGGGCAGGTGTCGTTTGAGACCGCAAGCGCGCTGGATCTGCCATTTGACGACGGCCGCTTCGATGTCGCGTTGCTGCTGCATGTGGCGATGAACATCTCCGACCGGGCGCGGCTCTATCGCGAGATCCGGCGCGTGCTGAGGTCAGGCGGCAGATTTGCGACCTTCGACGTCGTGTCGAACAGCGGCGAGCCGCACTACCCGGTCCCCTGGGCGCGAACGCCGGCAACGAGCTTTCTGCTGACGGAAGCGGCGACGGAGGAGGCGATCGAAGCGGCCGGTTTTCGCGCGCTGGCACGGCAAGATGATACGGAGGCCGCCAAGGCCTGGGTCGCCCAACTGCGTGGGTCAGCGCCGCCGCCCTCGCCAAATCTCGGCGTGGTGATGGGCCCGGACTTCGCGCAGCTTGCCGCCAACCTGGGACGAAATCTCATGGAAGGCCGGCTCGGCATCCTGACCGCGGTGTTCGAGGCCGCCTGACCTTGCATTTGTTGGGAGGCCCCATGTCGTCGGAAACCGTTTTCCGCATCCACCTCGTCTTGGGTTATGTCGCCTGGTTGCTTTGCTTTGGCGTCTACGTGTGGCCGCGGCTCAAGGCGATGGACCGGATGGAAGCGCAGCGCGCCATCGCGACGCTGCACAGCTTCCGCTTCTTCGGACTGGTCTTCATCGTTCCCGGCGTCGTCGCTCCCGATCTGCCCGCCGCCTTTGCCGCGTCCGCCGCCTATGGCGACTTTGCGACGGGATTGTTGGCCATGCTGGCGCTCGCGACGGTCGCGATACGTCCGCTCTTCTGGCTGTTTGTCGTCGCCTTCAACCTCATCGGCGCGGCCGACCTCTTCCTCAACTACTATCACGCGATCGAGGTCGGCCTTCCCGCGCATGCCGGGGAGTTCGGCGCCGCCTACGCGATCCCGATCATCTACGTGCCGCTGTTGATGATCACGCATTTCGCCGCATTCTATTTGCTGCTGCGGCCTCAGCCCAAGGCGGCTCAGGCCTTCGCCGGCGATGCCGCGGCGTCTTGAACGCAGTCGATGCCTCGGCGCTGCGCGGCATCGAAATGACGGGGAATGTCCATCCGATGATCGGACAGATCGGCCGCGACGATGACGCCGGCGGCGACCGATCAGGACGGCGGCATCGCGCCCGCGAGCAGCGCGTCGAGTTGCGCGTCGCTCGGCTCCTGCCGATAGAAGAGGGCATAGAAGCGGCGCGTTTCGGCGCGGAGATCCTCGGGAAAGCGCGCGGGATAGAGGAGCTTGGCGAGCCATCTGAGGCCGATCAGGCGATTGGCCGCCGGCGGCTCGTCGACCCAGCCGAAGGGCAGGGCCGGCGCCAGATAGACATGCTTCGTCCGCACCGCCTTCAGCTGCTGCCAGCTGGGATCATGCCCCGCGCGATAGAAGGCGGGATCGAGCGCGATGATGATGTCGGGCTGCCAGGCGCGGAGCTGCGCCAGCGAGACCTCGGCGAAACGACCGCCTTGCGCGGGTGCCGCCGCCGCCACGTTGCGCGCACCCGCCAGCTCGACCGTCTCGGTGCTGATCGAGCGGTCGATCTCGGTTTCAAGCCCGCGGGGTCCCTGTGCGAGGTAAATGGTGGGGCGCCGCTCCGCCGGCACCTCGGCGATGCGGTTCGTGACCTGCGACAGGGTCGCTTCGGCATAGCGGGCCAGCGCCTCGGCGCGGGTCGAGGCACCGAGGACCGTGCCGAGCTTGCGTAGGGTTGCCGGGGTGTCGGCGAGGTGGCCGCCGATCAGGACATAGGGGATGCCGGTCTGTTGCTGCACGCGATTGGCCAGCGCGACGAAGCGGTCGTTGACATCGCCGAGATCGACGACGAGGTCGGGTGCCGCTTTGGTCACCGGGCCGAGATCGAGGGTTTCGCCCCGCCCGGTGAGCCGTCCCACGGCCGGCAGACGGCCGTCGGCTGCCGGCAGATAGGCGGCCTGCGCCGGCGAGAGGGCGCGCGTCAGGCCGATGAGCCGCTGCGGCGCCAGCACAAGCAGATCGACCGAGGCGGGCGGGCCCGCCGGCATCACCCGCGCGACCTGCGCCGGCAGCGACACGGTCCGGCCGCCATCGTCGGTGAAGCGGCTCTGCGCCGCGGCGGCGAAGGAGAAGAGCGCGACGGCGAGCGCGGCCAGCGCGCTGCCGACGCCGCGCGCCGTCACTTCGCGACCATTACATCCGACGCCTTGATCACCGCGGTCGCGGCATCGCCGACCTTGAGGGCGAGCTCGTCCACCGCCTCGTTGGTGATCGACGCGGTGACGATGACGCCCTGGCCGATGTCGATGCGGACATGGGCAGTCGTCTGGCCTTTGGTCACCGCCGCGATCGTGCCCTTGATCTGGTTGCGCGCGCTGAGCTTCATGGGAAGGCTCCCTGATATAGATATATCCGCCTGAATATAGCGCAGGTGGCGCCGATACGCTCGCGTTGCCGGAACATTTCCGCGAAACGGCCTGTTTCACCCCTGGGTAGGTTTGCCATGGGAGGTCTCGCGATGCGTCTATGGTTGCTGTTGTTGCTGGCGACAATTCCGCTCTCTGCGTGCATCAGCACCACGCCGAGTCCAACCATCGTGGTGCCGCAAGGCGCTACGGTCATCTGCCCGGGCGGCTCGACGGCGGTTTACAGCAACGGTGCCTACCGCTGCTGAACGATCCGGGCTAAACTCAATCAATCGCCGGAAGCGGTTGCGCGTGGTGCCGCCGCTTCCGGAACGGGAGCGGATGAAATTTGTTTTCCTCCGGTTCGACCAGGAGGCTCGAATGAGCGAGGACCCGAAGAGCTATCGGGAAGGTTTTGCTGCCGGCTGGCTCGCCGCGTCGCAGGCGATCATGGAAGCGATGCGGTCCGAGCGGCAGGGGATACCGCTCGCGCTGGCAGGAAGCCTGCCGGGGAGCCTGCCGCGCCGCCGGGGACGGCCGCCGAAATCGATGGCGGCGCCGCAGCCTGTGCTGCAGCAGCCAGGCAAACGGCCCCGCGGCCGCCCACGCAAGAAGGGATGACCCTGCCCGCACCCCGGATCCGGCTTGGGGCGGCGGTCGCATCCAAGCCTCGGGCGTTGCGGTTCGTGCTCGTCATTTCGTTCCTGCCGCTAACGGCGTGCAACGCCACCTCGGCGTGGCTCTCCGGCACCGACCAGGACAGTTATACCTGGGAGCCGGCGCTCGGCACGCGCGTGGGCCCTGTCGGCAAAGACCTCAGCGCCTGCGAAAGCGGCGGACCATCATCAAGCGCGGTTGCGGCGAACGGCGCTCCGGCGATTCAGCGGTCGGAGAACTCCCCGGCGGTCGCCGAGTGCATGGCGGCCAAGGGCTATCAGAAGCTCTACCAGTCGCGCACCACGATGTTCTAGCCGCTGGCGGAGCGCCCAAGCCGCGCCCACATCAAGCGTTCCGGCCGCGGACGGTGAAGCGGCATCGCGTGGCGCCAGCGCCGCAAGCGTGCGGGATGGCCACGGCCTCGCACCCCCGCCATCGCCGATAGCCGCCGAGCGTAACGTCTCGGCGCCGGGAACGACGGGCCGGGCCGCGCCGGCCCGTCGATCGGCTCAAGGCGTGGCGCGGCGGGTTTCCCGAGGCATCACGGGGTGAGGCGCGTGGTGAGGGACGTGCCGGGGAGCTTGCCGATCAGCGCGTCGGCCAGCTTTGCCTCGCGGAGATTGGCGCCGCGCAGATCGGCGCCGCGGAGATCGGCATTGGTGAAGTCGGCGGCGCGCAGGTTGGCGCCGTGAAAGCGCGCGGCGGCGAGCATGGCATCGCGAAACCGCGCCTCGGCGAAGATCGAGCGGTCCAGCCGTGCCGCGGCAAGCAGCGCGCCGGAGAAGTCGTAGCCGGAAAGATCGTAGCCCACCAGCTCGGCGCGCCGGCCCCGCCGTCCGCCGCTCTGCACCCAGATCTCATGCTCACGGAGATGGCGCTCGACCTCGGCCGGCGCGAGCTCGATCGACGGCAGAGGAACCCTGGCAAGCTCCGCCTGCTGCCGCGCCTTGCCGCGCAGCGCCGCGCCGCTGAGGTCGGCGGCGGCGAGGCTCGCGCCCTCGAGCTCGGCATCGATGATCTCGGCGCAGCGAAAGCGGGCGCCGCTGAGATCGGCGCGGCGCAGCCGCGTGCGCTCGAGGAGCGCGCCGTCGAATGCGACGTTCTGCAGCTTCGCCTCGGTGAAGTCGGTGTCGCGCAGCGCCGTGCGCACGAGCCGGGAGTTGCGCTGCGGCGCCTCCCCGGGGCGGCCGTGAGGGCCGTGCTCCTCGCCGGGAGAGAGATCGGCCTCGGCGAAATTGCCGTCGGAGAGATCGGCATCGTCGAAGAGGGCGCCCCACAGCTTCGAGCGGTGGAAAACGGCGCCGCGCAAGTCGGCATTGCGGAAGGAGCAGTCGAGAAAGGTCGCATCCGCGAAGTTCATCCGCCGGAAATCGAGACCCGAGAAGTCCCAGTTCACCACCGTCGTCCGGGCGCGCCCATAGCGGCCGGGCGCCTCGCCATTGTGCCATTCGCACAAGGTGGCGAGCAGCGCCTGGGTCGCGTGGACCTCACTGGGTCCTTGCCGCGGCGGGGGGTCGCCGGTGCTCACGGATCTCCTGCGGATCTGCCGAAGGTCAGTGCTGAAGGTGCGGTTCCCTGCGTTTGTCGGCAAATGCTATCGCTGCGCATTTGCCTCAAATGCTGCATTTCGCTGCGCCGGAACGATCGCCGACCGCAGCCCGTTCCCGACGCAGAGCAAAAGGCTGAAATGGAGGGAATGATGAGGCTTCCTTGGAGCCTCGCCCTCCTCGCCGCCGCGCTGATGCGGGCGGCGCGCGGCACCGCGGCCGGTGCGCTCACCAGTCCGAACCAGGTCGATCTCGGCAAGCCGGTCTGGCAATAGGGCAGTTGGCGCACGCCCTATCGTGCGCTCTATGTGTTTAACAAGCGGTGAATTTGCGCTTTCTCTGGAATCGCGGAGCGATTTCAGGGAGAGCGATCCGGTCCAGAGCGTCAATTCCTTAAAATAACCTGCGGTTGCCACAAATCGGCCAAGCTTCGCGGGCAGTCTCATCGTCGCGTTGGTGTGGGAGAAGACGATGACGGGAAGGAAGCCGCGGCGCCGCGAACCGAGCCTCGAGGAGCTGCTTGCCGACGAGATGATGGGCGCGGTAACGCGCAGCGCCGGCACGGATCGGGCGCAACTGCGCGCGTTCCTCGGCGAGGTCGCCGGCCGGCTTTCGGCCGAGCGCCTCGCCGGGTTCAGGCCGCGTTGCGGGTCGCCGGCAATGCCCGGCTGTCGGCAACCGGGAGCGTGAACATCGCCTTGAGGCCGGGCTGGTTGTCCTCGAGCCAGGCTTCACCGCCATGGAGCCGCGCCACGGCCCGCACCAGGCTGAGGCCGAGACCGTTGCCCGGCGTACTGCGGCTGCCTTCCAGGCGCACGAAACGGTCGAACACCGCCTGGCGCCGGTCGGCGGGGACGCCGGGCCCGTTATCGGCGACGACGACACGCGCCATCCCTCCCTGGCGATGCGCGCTCAACGCCACCTTGCCGGCGGGCGTGTATTTCAGCGCATTGTCCAGCAGATTGGCGATGGCCTGCGACAGCAGGTGGCGATCGCCGTGGACGGCGATGGCGGCATCGCACTCGACCGCGAGCGCCAAGCCTTTCTCGTCGGCGACCGGCTCATAGAGCTCGGCCACGGAGCGCGCGATCTCGGCGAGATCGACCACCGCCATGGTTTCGCGCCGCGAGCCGGCCTCGGCCTCGGCGATGCTCAGCAGCGCATTGAAGGTGCCGAGCAGATGGTCGGCCTCGGCGATCGTCTCGCGCAGCGCGTCGCCATAGCGCGCGGCGTCCGGCCGCTCGAGCAGGGTCACTTCCAGCCGCGCGCGCAGCCGCGACAAGGGCGTGCGGAGATCATGCGCGATGTTGTCGGTGACCTGGCGCATGCCGAGCATCAGGCGCTCGATCCGGTCGAGCATGGCGTTGAGGTTGGCGGCCAGCTGATCGAACTCGTCGCCGCTGCCGCTGAGCGGTACGCGCTGCGTCAGGTCGCCGCGGATAATGCGCTCGCTGGTGCGATTGACCGCCTCGACCCGGCTCAGCATATGCCGGGTCATGAACAAGCCGCCGGCGACGCCGAGCGCCACGGTCAGCAGTGCCGACCAAGCCAGGGTGCGGATGATCCGGTCGCGGAACGCCTGGGCATCGCGCAAATCGCGTCCGACCAGCAGCCGGAAGCCGTCATGCAGCACGAAAACCGAGGCGACGGCTGAGCTGGACACCATGCCGTCGCGCGTCCGCACTTCGACCGGGAAGCTGATCCAGCCCGGCCGGATCTGCTGCGCGCGCGGCCAAGCGGAGAGATTGCCGGCGATCGGCTGCAACGCGGGGTCGGTGACGAGATAGAGTGTCGAATCGCCGTGCGGCGCGGTGCTCCGCGTGTGGATCACATCGAGGAGGCCCGCCAGCCCGCGCTCAGCGTATTCCTCGCGCAGGCCGGTGATCTCCGCGTCGATGGTCGCCTCGGTCTGCCGCTCGATGAAGTCCGCGGTGGAGAAATAGATGAAGGTGAGAAGCGCCAGCACCGAGGCGACGAAGAGCAGGAGATAGAGTACGGCAAGCCGGAAAGCGTTGGTCCGCAGCAGGCGGGTCATGGCCGCGGCGCTAATCCGACCGGAGGCAATAGCCGGCGCCGCGTACCGTGTGCAGCAGCGGCTTGGCGAAGCCCTTGTCGATCTTCTGCCGCAACCGGCTCACATGCACGTCGATGACGTTGGTCTGGGGATCGAAATGATAGTCCCAGACATTCTCCAGCAGCATGGTGCGCGTCACCACCTGGCCGGCATGGCGCATCAGGAACTCCAGCAGCCGGAACTCGCGCGGCAGCAGCTCCAGCTCCTGCCCGGCGCGGGTGACGCCCCGGGTCAGCAGGTCCATCTCGAGATCGCCGACCTTGAGGCGTGTCGTCGCGCTGCCGCTCGTGCCGCGGCGCAGCAGAGCTTCGATCCGTGCCAGCAGCTCGCGAAACGCGAACGGCTTGACGAGATAATCGTCGCCCCCGGCGCGCAGCCCCTTCACCCGGTCGTCGACCGCGCCGAGCGCGCTCAGAATCAAGACCGGGGTGCGAATCTCGGCGGCGCGCAGCGCGGCGATGAGCGCGAGCCCGTCCATCCCGGGCAGCATGCGGTCGACGATGAGGGCGTCGTAGCTTCCCGAGCTCGCCATGAACAGCCCGCTGCGGCCCTCGGCGGCGTGGTCGACGACATAGCCGCTTTCGGAAAGCCCCTTGGCAATGTAGGCCGCCGCCTCGCTGTCGTCCTCGATGACGAGAAGCTTCATCTGCCTGCTCCGCCCGGGACCATAGCCACAACACAATTCGCGCGAAAGGGGAGTGCGTGCCCGCTAGAGGAACCACGGGCACCCCAAATCGTTTCTAGTGCTAGCGCCTTGTCTTAGGTCGGCCGGGTCGGCCGCCCGTCACTGGCAGCGAGTCTATGGTATCCAGCCCTGTCGTAAGAACTGATAGTCCGGACGGCGAAATCAAGCGTCCCGTCTCGATTCTCGTGGTCGAGGATGACGCGCTCGTTGCCAGCTATATCCAGGAAGTGCTCGAGGAATCCGGTTTCGCCATCGCCGGTGTCGCCTCCTCGGGTCCCGAGGCGATGTCGTTGGCCAGCAACGCGCGACCCGACCTTGCGCTGGTCGACATCAAGCTGGCGGGTCCGATGGACGGCATCGAGGTGGCGCAACTGATGCGCAGTCGATTCAACGTGCAGTCGATTTTTCTCTCCGGCGTGTGCGACCCCGAGACGATGGAGCGCGCCAAGGGCGCCGCGCCCCTCGGCTTTCTCGAGAAGCCGTTCCGGCCGAGCCAGGTGTTCAACGCCTTGCAGCGCGCTCTGACCGAATTGCAATAGCCGGCGGTTATCGCGCCGGCGCTTCAGGTCAGCGTCATCCACAAGGCGGCGATCCAGGCGATCGCCAGCAGCATGGCGCCTTGCCGATCCAAACCCTTGTCCTGCATGCCCGCCTCCACGATCAAGATGTCGCGAGGCTAGCATGAGAACAAATAGAGAACAAGACCATTCTTGGCGGATGCTTTCACCCGCCCGACTTTCACTCGCCCGACAGGGGCGGCAGGTCGGGCGGCGCCAGCGCCCAGGCAGTCGCCTGCTCGAGCCGGTCGTTGCCCCAGAACAGCTCCTCGCCGACGAGGAAGCTCGGCGCGCCGAAGATGCCGCGCCCCATCGCCGCCTCGATGCGGCCCCTGAGCCGCTCTTTGTTGCCGGGGCTCTGGGCGCGCTCCAGCAGAGCGGCAGGATCGCGGCCGAGCGCTGCCGCCAGCGCGCCGATCACGGCCGGCGCGGCGATGTCGCGGTCCTCGGCGAAATTGGCGTGAAAGGCGGCACGGGTGAACGCCGGACCCCAGCCTTCCTCAACGGCGATGAGGGCGATTCGGGCCGCAAGCAGCCCGTTGCGCGGATAGACCGAAGGCAGGCGCAGCGGCAGCCCTGCCGCGGCGCAGAGCCGCTGCACATCGCGCCAGCGGTAGCGCCGTTCGGCCGGGCTCGGGTTCTGGAAGGGCGACGGGTCGTGAGGCCGCATCCTGAAGATCGGTCCCAGAAGGAAGGGCCGCCACAGGATGGCCAGCATCTTCCCCGCCGCCAGCCCCTCGATGCGTCCGGCGGCGAGATAGGAATAGGGGCTGGCGAAGTCGTACCAGAACTCGAGGGTGGCCCCATTCCCGCTCGCTTCGTCCATCGCCAGACTTTATCGTGGCCGGGCGATGAGAACCATGCCTCAGGACCGCTTCTGGCCGGCGTCCGGCGCGGGCGGCAGCTTCTCCCTCGAGCGGCATTTCGACGGCCGTTTGCTGCGCTGCTTCGCCGAGCGGCCGGCCACGATCGATGCGCTGTTCCGTGCCAGCCTCGCGCAGCGGCGCGACGAAGAAGCGCTGGTCGCCGAGGCGCGACGCCTCACCTATGGCGAGCTCGACCGGCTCGTCGACGCCCTCGCCGGCAATCTTGCGGCGCGCGGCGTCAGGGCCGGCGAGCGCGTCGCCTTGCTGCTCGGCAATTGCCCCGAATTCCTCGTCGTCTTGCTCGCCTGCGCGCGCCTCGGCGCCGTCTCGATGCCGATCGGCACGCGTCTCAGGGGGCCGGAGCTCGAGTATCTCCTCAACGACAGCGCTGCCGCGGCGCTGATCTTCGAGAGCGAGTTCGCGCCCGGCGTGCCGGAGCCGGCGGCGGTGCCGGCGCTGCGGCTGCGCCTCGTCCTGGGCGATGCCGTCGCCGGCGCGGAGCCGCTTGCCGCTTGCCTCGGCCCGGCCGCGCC
>DASQSR010000411.1:0-11599 GCA_035642295.1 Allostellaceae bacterium
GCCGTTGCAGCTCACCGGCCCGCAGCTGAACTTCATCGCGCGGCGCCCGCCGGCCGCCCTGCCTGCGGCCGCCACGCCGCCGGCCGCGAGCGCGGCACAGCCGCCCGACATCCCCCAGCGCATGATGGACGCGCTCGACAAATACGCGCGGATGCAGCAGCAGCAACAGCAGCAGCAGCGCGGACAGCAGGTCGATATAGCGCCCTAAGGGAGCTATCAGCCGTCAGCAATAACCTCGATCACGCCTAGAACTCGAGCATAATGCCTTGGCTGACAGCTGAGAGCTGACGGCTGACAGCTACTTGCGCGCACCGAAGATGGCGGTGCCGACGCGGACGTGGGTGGCGCCGAAGCCGATCGCGGTCTCGTAATCGGCGCTCATGCCCATGCTGAGCTGGGTCAGCCCGTTGCGCCGCGCAATCTCGCGCAGCAGCGCGAAATGCGGCGCCGGGGGGTCCGCCGAGGGCGGGATGCACATCAGCCCATCGATGACCAGGCCGCTGTCGCGCCAGGCGGCGATGAAGGCGTCAGCCTCTTGCGGCAGGACGCCCGCTTTTTGCGGTTCGGCGCCAGTATTGATCTCGACGAAAAGCCGCGGCTGCTTCTGCTGCCGCGCCATCTCCCGCCGCAGCGCCTCGGCGAGCTTCGGCCGGTCGAGGGTCTCGATGACGTCGAAGAGCGCCACCGCCTCCTTGACCTTGTTGGTCTGAAGGGGACCGATGAGATGCAGCGCCAGCCCCGGATGCTGCGCCCGCAGCGCCGGGTATTTCGCCTGCGCTTCCTGCACCCGGTTCTCGCCGAAGCAGGTCTGGCCGGCGGCGATCGCCGCGGCCACCGCGGCGGCGTCATGAGTCTTGCTCACCGCGACCAGCGTGACGGAGCCCGGATCGCGCCCGGCGGCGCGCGCCGCGGCGGCGATGCGCGCCTTCACTTCGGCAAGGCGGGCGGCGATTTCGGTCACGGCCAGGGGCCCTCCGCGGTCAGCCGTAGGCGGCAATCGGCGGAGCGCTGATAGCTCAGGGACGCCGGGCTTGCAAAGTGCCGCTCGGTTGGATTTCGCAAGACGAAGGTGTAGGATCGGCCGTCCGCTCGGGGGTGGTTGGACCTCGGCGGAGGTTCGAGAGGAGTATTGGATGTCCACCGCACGGATCGTCTACGCCCTCCTGCTGGCGAGCGTTCTCGCCGGGTGTAGCTTCTTCGGCGGCTCGCCGCAGACCGATACCGATACCGACGCGGTGCAGCGCGCCGAGGATCCCTATCACACCGATCCCAAATACAACCCCTATGCCGACTACAACCCGAAGACGCAGGAAGGCCAGCAGAGCGGCTTCTCGATGATCACCTCCCTGTTCGGCGGCGGGAAGAAGAAGGAGAGCGATGGCGGCGGGGGTGGCGGCCCGCCCGGCGTCGGCGTCAATTCCTATCTGTGGCGCGCGACGCTCGACACCGTCTCTTTCATGCCGCTGGCCTCGGCCGACCCCTTCGGCGGCGTGATCATCACCGACTGGTACGCGCCGGCGCAGACGCCCAGCGAGCGTTTCAAGGTCAATTGCTTCATCCTGGGACGCGAGCTGCGCGCCGACGGCGTGCGCTGCACCGTGTTCCACCAGCAGCGCGATGCCACCGGCCAATGGACGGAGGCGCCGGTCGATCCCAAGACCGGCATCGATATCGAGAATGCCATTCTGACGCGCGCGCGGCAGATGCGACTCAGCACCGCCTCGACGCAATAGGCGCCGCGCAGATTTCGAGCTCCAGATTGCAGTGATGGAACGGCTGGCCGTTGATGGCGCGCTATAATTTCAGGGAAGCCGAGGCGCGCTGGCAGGATTTGTGGCGCGAGCGCGGCACCTTCGTCGTCAAGACAGAGCCGTCGCGGCCCAAATACTACGTGCTGGAGATGTTTCCCTATCCCTCCGGCAAGCTCCATGTCGGGCATGTGCGCAACTACACCATGGGCGACATGGTGGCGCGCTACAAGCGGGCGCGGGGCTACAACGTGCTCCACCCGATGGGTTGGGACGCCTTCGGCCTGCCGGCGGAGAACGCGGCGATCGCCAGCAAGGTCCATCCCGCCGAATGGACCTATGCCAATATCGCCACCATGCGCGCGCAGCTGATGCGCATGGGCTTGTCCTATGACTGGTCGCGCGAGGTCGCCACCTGCCATCCCGAATATTACCGGCACGAGCAGAAGATGTTCCTCGACTTCCTCGCCGCCGGTCTCGCCTATCGCCGCGAATCCTGGGTCAACTGGGATCCGGTCGAGCACACCGTGCTCGCGAACGAACAGGTGATCGACGGCCGCGGCTGGCGCTCGGGCGCGCTGGTGGAAAAGCGCCTGCTGTCGCAGTGGTTTCTGCGCATCACGCGCTATGCCGACGATCTCCTCGACGCGCTCAAGACGCTGGAGCGCTGGCCCGAGCGCGTCCGCGTCATGCAGGAGAACTGGATCGGACGCTCGGAAGGCGCACGCGTCTTCTTCGGGCTTCAGCACCGCGAGGCGCGGCTCGAAATCTTCACCACGCGTCCCGACACGCTGTTCGGCGCCTCGTTCTGCGCGCTCTCGCCCAATCACCCCTTGGCGGCTGAGCTGGCGCGCGACAATCCCGCGCTTGCCGAGTTCATCGCCGAGTGCAACCGCATGGGAACCTCGGAAGCGGTGCTGGAGACGGCGGAGAAGCGCGGCTTCGACACCGGCGTCAAAGTGCTGCATCCGCTGCAGGCGAGCGTGACCCTGCCGCTCTACGTCGCCAACTTCGTGCTGATGGAGTATGGCACCGGCGCCATCTTCGGCTGTCCCGCGCACGACCAGCGCGACCTCGACTTCGCGCGCAAATACGGGCTCAAAGTGACACCCGTTGTGCTGCCGCCCGGCGCCGATCCCGCGACGTTCACGGTCGGCGACGAGGCCTATACCGAGGACGGCACGATCTTCAACTCCGCCTTCCTCGACGGGCTCTGCGTGCGCGAGGCCAAGCGCGCGGTGATCGAGCGGCTGGAGCGGCTGGGCGCCGGGCAAGGCACCGTCGCCTATCGGCTGCGCGATTGGGGCGTGTCGCGCCAGCGCTACTGGGGCTGCCCCATTCCGGTGATCCATTGCCCCGCCTGCGGCATCGTGCCGGTGCCGGCAAGCGACCTGCCGGTCCGGCTTCCCGACGACGTGACCTTCGACCGCCCGGGAAATCCGCTCGATCACCATCCGACCTGGAAGCACACGACCTGTCCCGGCTGCGGCGGCAAGGCCGAGCGCGAGACCGACACCTTCGACACCTTCTTCGAAAGCTCCTGGTATTTCGACCGCTTCTGCTCGCCGCGCGCGGCTGAGGCGTTCGAGCGCCGCGACGTCGACTACTGGATGCCGGTCGACCAGTATATCGGCGGCATCGAGCACGCGGTGCTGCATCTGCTCTATTCGCGCTTCTTCAGCCGCGCGCTGCGCGATTGCGGCTATCTCGACGTCAAGGAGCCCTTCGCCGGCCTTTTCACGCAGGGCATGGTGTGCCACGAGACCTATCAGGACGAGGCCGGCCAGTGGCTCTTCCCCGAGGAGGTCAGCCGCGACGAGAGCGGCGCGCTGGCCGATGCGCGCGGCGGGAAGGTGACCGCCGGGCGCATGGAGAAGATGAGCAAGTCGAAGAAGAACGTCGTCGGCCTCGAGGCGATCGTCGAGGAGTACGGCGCCGACACGGCACGGCTCTACCTGCTGTCCGACAGCCCGCCCGAGCGCGATCTCGAATGGACCGACGCCGGCATCGAAGGCGCCTGGCGCTATCTCAACCGGTTGCATCGCCTGGTGACCGAGCCGCCGGTCACGCCGGCGCCGTGCGGCGCGGCGCTGCCGCCCGCACTCGCGCCCGAGGCGGCGAAGACGCGCCGCGCCATTCATCGCGCCATCGCCGCAGTCACCGACCATATCGAGAAGTTCCGCTTCAACAGCGCGGTCGCGCGCATCCGCGAGCTCACCAACCTGCTCGAAGAAATGAGCGACGGCGCCGGGGCGGGCGCGGTGATGCGCGAAGGCCTCGACGTCGCGGCGCGGCTCGTCGGGCCGATGATGCCGCATCTCGCCGAGGAGCTGTGGCAGGCGCTGGGACATGACCGTCTTCTCGCCGAGGAGCCCTGGCCGGAAGCCGATCCGGCGCTGGTGCTGGAGGAGAGCGTGACCATCGCCGTGCAGGTCAACGGCAAACTCCGCGCCACCATCGAGCTGCCGCGCGACAGCGGCGAGGCGGAGGCCGAAGCGGCGGCGCTGGCGCAAGCGCCGGTGCAGCGCGCGATCGACGGCAAGACGCCGCGCAAGATCATCGTCGTGCCCAACCGGATCGTCAATGTCGTGGTCTAGCGCTCTTGCCGGGATCGGACGCGCTTTCGCGCGTTTCGGCAAAGCGCCGCAAGACCGGGGGGCGTCCTTCGACCAGCTCTTCATGCAGCCGCGGCGTTGGCCGTCGCGGCGAGCGGCGCTGGCGCTGGCGCTGTTGCCGCTCGCCGCGTGCGGCTTTCAGCCGCTCTACAGCGAGCAAGCCGACGAGCGAGAGAGTCCGGAGCTTGCCGCCATCATCGTCTCGCCGATCGCCGACCGCTATGGCCAGGAGCTGGAGCTCGCGCTGCGCGAGGCGCTCAATCCCGGAGCGCTCGCGGTCAAGCCGCTCTACCGGCTGGACGTCACGGTCAACGTCCAGCGCATCGATCTCGGCATCCAGCGCGACGCCAGCTCGACGCGCGGCCGCATCGACTCCAACGCCTCGCTTACGTTGATCGACATCGCCAGCGGGCATGTGATCTACAGGGCGAGCACCCAGTCGAGCAGCAACTTCAACATCGTTCAGGACGCCTACGCCGCTCAGGTCGCCGAGGACGATTCGCGCGTGCGCACCGTGCGCGAGCTCACCGACGAGATCCGCACGCGCCTCACGCTGTTCCTGCGCGATCACATGACGGCGAGCCGGGCCGCGAGCTGACGCGCCATGAAGCTGGCGCCGGCGCGTCTGTCGGCCTTTCTCGCCGCGCCCGATGCCGCGATCCGCGCCGCGCTGTTCTACGGGCCCGATGCCGGATTGGTGCGCGAGCGTGCCGACCGGCTCGCGGCGGCGATCGTTCCCGACCGCAAAGACCCATTTCGCATCGCCGATCTCGCCGCCGCAGCGCTCACCGCCGATCCGGCGCGGCTCCACGACGAAGCGGCGGCGCTGTCGCTCACCGGCGGACGGCGCCTCGTGCGCGTGCGCGATGCCGGCGACACTGTCGGCGCGCTGTTCCAGCGCTTTCTCGGGGATCCGCCGCCGGGCGACAGCATGACCCTCGTCGAGGCGGGCGAGCTTGCGCCGCGCTCGAGCCTGCGCCGCGCCTTCGAGAGCGCGGCGAACGGCGCCGCCGTCGCGTGCTACAGCGACGACCGGCGCGCGCTGGAAGAGCTGGCACGCGAGGTGCTCGGCGGGCACCGCATCGAGCTCGCGAGCGAGGCGCTGCATTATCTTGCGCAGCATCTCGGCGGCGATCGCCTGCTGAGCCGTGGCGAGCTCGAGAAGCTCGCGCTCTATGTCGGCGACGGCGGCAAGGTCACGCTTGCCGAAGCCATGGCCTCGGTCGGCGACAGCGCGCAGCTCGATCTCGACGATGTCGTCTTCGCCGCGGCCGACGGCGATACGCCGGCGCTCGAGCGGGCGTTGACGCGCGCCTTTCTCGAGGGCGAGATGCCGGTCAGCGTGCTGCGCGCGCTGATGCGGCATTTCCAGCGCCTGCACCTGACGCAGGCGCGCATTGCCGAAGGCATGAGCGAGGAAGAGGCGCTGAGGAGCCTCAGGCCGCCGCTCTTCTTCAAGCTGCAGGACCGCTTCCGGCGGCAGCTTCGCCTCTGGCCCGAGCGCCGGGCGCAGCAGGCGCTGGAGCTGCTGCTGCAGGCCGAGCTCCTCGCCAAGCGCAGCGGGCCGCCGCCCGAAGCGGTTTGCCGCGACGCGCTGCTGCGCATTGCACGGCGCGCCGGCGAAGCGGCGCGGCGATGATCGCCGTCGGCGGGTGAGTCGTCAGTCGTCAGTGATCAGTTTTCAGTTGTGCCGACACCCGAAACTGACGACTGACCACTGACGACTGAAAACTCACCCCTTGCCCCGTGCGCTCAATCCCGTCCGGGCCAAGGCTGATCGTTGGGGACGAGATGGGCGCGGCGACGGGTGCAGCGGCGGCATTTGAACTTGGCTTGCAGCTCGCGAAGCGTGCGCTCGCCCATGAGTGCCATCAGATTGCGCGGATCGAAGCGCTCGCCATGACCGCAATTGAGACAAAAAACCCAAAGCAGGCGCTGCGCCCGGCACACGTCGGACAATTTTTCGATAGGGCCGATCCATTGCCGCATATGGAACAAAATAGGAACATGCGGGGCGGGAGTCGAGTCGGGCTGTCAGTCGTCAGTTCTCAGTCGTCAGTTGTCGGTCTGGCGAGATGTGCAACTGTCAGCCGAAACTGACGACTGAAAACTGACGACTGAAAACTTTACCCGCGCGGCGCCAGGTTGTTCAGCCGGCGGAGCACGTCGTCGAGCTGGTCGAGCGTCTTGTAGTGGATGCTGAGAATGCCGCCCTGACCATTGAAGACGATCTGCACTTTAAGGCCGAGGAGCTGTGTCAACTCGCGCTCGAGAACGGCGGTGTCGGCGTCGCGCGCGCCGGCGAGGCTCGCCGGCTTGTCGAGCTTCTCCCGGTGGCGCGATTGCTGCTGCTGGGCCAGCTTCTCGACCTGCCGCACATTCATGCCGGCGGCGACGACCTTGTGCGCGAGCTCGGCCGCATTCTCCATGCCGATCAGCGCGCGCGCATGGCCGGCGCTCAGCGTTCCCGCGCGGACGAGCTCCCTCACCTCCTCCGGCAAGGTCAGGAGCCGCAACAAATTGGCGATGTGACTGCGGCTCTTGCCAACAGCCCGGGCAAGATCCTCCTGGGTGTGGCGAAACTCGTCGAGCAGCCGCCGATAGCCTTCCGCCTCCTCGAGCGGGTTGAGGTCCTGGCGCTGGACATTCTCGACCAGGGCGATCTCGAGCGCCTCGCGATCGGCGAGTTCGCGCACCAGCACCGGCACCTCGTGGAGCTGGGCCGCCTGGGCCGCGCGCCAGCGCCGCTCGCCGGCAACAATCTCGAAATGCCCCTCGATGTCGGGGTGCCGCCGCACCAACAGCGGCTGGAGGATGCCTTGCGCCCGGATCGATTCGACCAGGGCCTCCTGGCTCTCCGCGTCGAAATGCCGGCGCGGCTGGTAGCGGCCGGGATGGAGCAGCTCTACCGGGACGGCCCGCGTGCCGCGCGGCGCTTCGGCCGGCGCCCCCTCCCCGCTTTCCTCACCCAGCAGCGCGGAGAGACCGCGGCCGAGACCGCGGCGGCGCGGGTCCTCGATCATGCCGCGGAGAGCCGCATCCGTTCGCGCCGCAGCACTTCGCCGGCGAGATGGACATAGGCCTGGGCGCCGGGACAACGGAAATCATAGAGCAGCACCGGCTTGCCATGGGACGGCGCCTCGGAGATCCGGACATTGCGCGGGATCACCGTCTCGTAAACCTTGTCGCCAAAATGGTCGCGCACATCGGCGGCGACGAGATCGCTCAAATTGTTGCGTTTGTCGAACATGGTCAACACCACGCCCTGAATCTCGAGCGCCGGGTTGAGATGCCGTTTGACCCGCTCGATGGTCCGGACGAGATGGCTGAGCCCTTCCAACGCATAGAACTCGCATTGCAGCGGCACCAGAACCGCGTGCGCCGCCACCAGCGCGTTGAGCGTGAGAAGACCGAGCGAAGGCGGACAGTCGATCAGTACGTAATCGTAACGAAGCGCATTGCCGGCCAAGGCTTCACGCAACCGGTATTCGCGGCGCTCGGCGCCCACCAGCTCGATTTCGGCGCCGGAGAGGTCGACGGATGCCGGAACCACCCAAAGGTGCGGAACCTTGGTCGGCACGATGGCGGCATCGACCGACCGATCGCCGATCAGCACCTGGTATGAGGTAATGCCGCGCGCCTGGCGCGAAATGCCGAGCCCGGTGCTGGCATTGCCCTGCGGGTCCAGATCCAGCAGCAGTACCTTTTTGTCCACCGCGGCCAGCGCCGTCGCCAGGTTGATGGCGGTCGTCGTCTTGCCGACCCCACCCTTCTGGTTGGCGATCGCAATAATGCGAGGCAAATCGGTATCGCCGTCACGACGTGGCAGGTCGAGCGAGGCCGGCGCGAGGGTCATGGGCAGCAACCTCCAGGCGCAAGATGCAGCCGGACGGATCGGCCAAGCTGGGTCGGCGATCCACTCGGATATGCCACGCTTTCGCCGCTTCGGTCAATTCCTCGTCAACCATGCGCCCTTTGAGAAACAGGCAGAGGCTGCGAGGGCCCAGAAATCGCTCGGAAATCGCCAGCAGCTCCGGCAGCGGCGCCAGGGCGCGCGCGGTGACGACATCGGCGGCGAAAGCCGGAACCCGGTCGATTCGCCGCGCATGCACCACCGCCGGCGCGCCGGTAACACGCAGCGCCTCCTGCAGGAACACGGCCTTTCTGCCGTCGGATTCGATGAGATGGACTTCGGGCACGCCCATGATCGCCAGAATCAAGCCCGGCAATCCGGCGCCGCTGCCGAGATCGACGAGGCGCCGCGCCTCGCGCGGGATCAGTGGAAAGAGCTGGGCCGAATCGAGGATATGGCGGCGCCAAACATCGCCGATCGTATCTCGCCCGACGAGATTGATGCGCCGGTTCCAGGATGTCAGCAACTCTACATACTTGGCGAGCCGATCTAGTGTTTCACGTGAAACACCGGTGAGCTTGGCGAAACCGCCAATCCCTAAGGGCGTTCGGGTCACGCGCCGGCCGGCGCCGCTTCGCGCCGGACATATCGCAGCAAGGCCACCAGCGCCGCCGGCGTCACGCCCGACACTCGAGCCGCAGCGCCGAGGGTCTCGGGCTGAGCCGTGCGCAGCTTTCCCCGAATCTCCGCCGAGAGGCTGCCGACCGCATCGTAATCGAGATCGCGCGGCAGGCGCAGGGCCTCGTCGCGGCGGAAGGCGCGAATGTCGGCCTCCTGCCGCTCGATATAGCCGGCATAGCGCGCGTCGATCTCGAGCTGCTCGACAATGGCCGCCGGGATCGCCGCCAGCTCCGGCCAGAGCCGCGCCAGAGCCGCGAGATCGATGCCGGGATAGCCCAGCAGCTCGGCGGCACGGCGCGGCACGCCGTCCGCATTGACCATGAGGCCCCGGGCGCGCAGCGCCGATGGGGTCATCGCCTTCTGCCGCAGCAGCGCCCTCGCCTCCTCGAGCGCGGCGCGCTTCTGCTCGAAAGCCCGCTCCCGCTCCGCGCTGATGCAACCGAGGCGGCGCCCCAGCGGCGTCAGACGCTGATCGGCGTTGTCGGCGCGCAGCACCAGCCGGTACTCGGCGCGCGAAGTGAACATGCGGTAGGGCTCGTTGGTGCCGCGGGTCACCAGATCGTCGATGAGCACGCCGATATAAGAGCTGGCGCGATCGAGCGTCAGCGCCTCCCCGCCTCCCGCCGCCAGCGCTGCGTTGAGCCCGGCGACCAGCCCCTGAGCCGCCGCCTCCTCATAGCCGGTGGTCCCGTTGATCTGCCCGGCCAGGAAAAGCCCCGGCACGCGGCGGGTCTCGAGCGTCGGCCGGAGCTCGCGGGGATCGATAAAATCGTATTCGATCGCGTAGCCCGGCCGGATCATCCGCGCCCGCTCGAGCCCGGGGATCGTCGCAATGAGCGCGACCTGAACCGAACGGGGCAGCGAGGTCGAAATGCCGTTCGGGTAGATCGTGTCGTCCTCGAGCCCTTCGGGCTCAAGGAAGATCTGATGACGCTCGCGCTCGGCAAAGCGCACCACCTTGTCCTCGATCGACGGGCAATAGCGCGGCCCGACGCTCTCGATCTGCCCGGAATACATTGGCGACAGATGCAGGTTGTCGCGGATCAAGGCATGGCTCGCCGGCGTCGTCGCGGTGATATGGCAGACGCGCTGCGGCGTGGTGATCCGCTCCGTCAAGAAAGAGAAAGGCGGCGGCGGGTCGTCACCGGGCTGCGCCTCGAGCCCGGCCCAGTCGATGGTCCGCCCGTCGAGGCGCGGCGGCGTTCCGGTCTTGAGCCGGCCGAGACGGAAGCCGGCGCGGTGCAAGGTCTCGGAAAGGCCGAGCGAAGGCGCTTCGCCGACGCGGCCGGCGGGAATTTTTTCTTCGCCGATATGGATGAGGCCGCGGAGAAAAGTGCCCGTGGTGAGCACCACCCGGCCGGCCGGGATGTTCTCCCCCGCCACCGTCACCACCCCGGCAACCTGGCCGGTCGCATCCAGCAGCAGATCTTCCGCCGACCCCGCCCGCACCTCCAGATTCGGCTGCTCGGCGAGCAGCGCCTGCATGGCCTGGCGGTAGAGCTTCCGATCGGCCTGCGCGCGGGGCCCGCGGACCGCCGGTCCCTTGCTGCGGTTCAGAATGCGAAACTGAATCCCGGCGCGGTCGATGGCGCATCCCATCACCCCGTCCAGCGCGTCGATCTCGCGCACCAGGTGGCCTTTGGCGAGGCCGCCAATGGCGGGGTTGCAGGACATTTCGCCAATGGTTTCGAGCTTGTGCGTCAGCAGCAGCGTGCGCGCGCCGAGCCGCGCCGAGGCCGCGGCAGCCTCGCAGCCGGCATGCCCGCCGCCGATGACAATCACATCGAAACCGTTCATGGCAGAACTCTAAGAACCACCCGAGACACTGTAAAGCCGCCGCGAAGTTTCCCCGATATTATCCACAGTCCTGTGGATGTTTCACGTGAAACGTTAACGGCGCGCGATGGCGGCAACCGACAGGCATGAGGAGATGGGGCGCGGCTGGAACATTTGAGCCGAGCCTCGATTTGGGATCGGAGCCTACTTCTCATTTATAGTTTCAATTGCGCATGGGCGTTACAGCAAAACTTCAAATAAATATCACGATCATTCGAGTCTTCAGCTAAACATCTAGATAACATATGAGAAACTCCGTGCTGCAGAGGCGCCCGTGCGTCCTTCGACGGGGCTTATCCCTGTGAACGCGGGACCACGACATCTTGAACGGCCGCTGACCTATCCCGGTGAACCAGCGTCACTGATCCCGTACCTCAATCGGATCGTTTTGGAGCGTCGCGGTCTCGCACAAGGCGCTCGCCGATAAAATTGACGACGACGATGGCAGCGGACGCAAAGAACACCCGCCCTACCCACGCGGCGACAGCTTTTTCCAGGGGCGTGACGTACACAACTATTCCCTTCACCTCGTAAGGCGCAGTTCTCGAAATTTCTGGTTCCGAGTGCTGTGGGTAGGAGACATAGGTGTTATCAACAAGCGAATACGCCACGGCCGACGCAAGCCATAATATTGCAGCGCAGAAGACGATGCGTTTTCGTGCCGCCACAAAAAACAGCTGAAGCTTCGCCACTGGCTTTAGCTACGCTTCACGGACGGGCTTTGTCGATCATGCGCATCGCAAAAATCGCCGCAATTACTGTATGTTTCCTGTGGTTGATTGGTGCGGGCTTCGTGGAGCTGCCCTCGATCGTAGTCTCCGCAATAGGGTTGGCTCCGAGCAGTCTTTTTCAACATGTCGATTTCG
>DASQSR010000412.1:0-5281 GCA_035642295.1 Allostellaceae bacterium
GGCCACGCGCCTGGGCGCGGCGGTGCTGCTCCTGCTCGCGCCAGCGCTGCACCGCGGCGGCATCGCGCCAGAAGGAGAGCGAGAGGATCTTGCCCTCGGTGGTGAGGCTCTGGAAGCGCTCGATCGAGAGGAAGCCGTCGATGTGCTCGAGCTGCGGCCGCAGCGCCGCGGCGATGTCGAGATACTCCTGCGTCCGTCCCGGCTTCGGCTGCACTTCGAAAATCACCGCATACATGCGTCATCTCCCTTACCAGGCTGTCCCTGTCGCGAAGATGGGGCGAGGCCCCGCCGCTGTCGCGCGCCGACGCTTTGGTGGTGAGCGAAGTGTCGCCGACGGCGGCACATGCGAGCCCCGGTCTGCGCCGTGCGGGCTTTCGCGGTTGCAAGAGCAACCGCTGGCGCCCGCCAGCGACAACGCTTCGCGTTGCGCTAGGCTTGCTTTGCCTCGATGATCGAGCGGCGGATGGCGCGGGTGCGGGTGAAGAGCTCCTGCAGCTTGTCGCCTTCGCCCCAGCGGATGGCGCGCTGCAGCGCGGTCAGGTCTTCGGAGAAGCGCTGCAGCATCTCCAGCACCGCTTCGCGATTGGCGAGGAAAACGTCGCGCCACATCACCGGATCGGAGGCGGCGATGCGGGTGAAGTCGCGGAAACCGCCGGCGGAGAACTTGATCACCTCGGATTTCAGCGTCTCCTCGAGATCGGTGGCGGTGCCGACAATGGTATAGGCGATGAGATGCGGCAGATGCGAAGTGATGGCGAGCACCATGTCGTGATGCGCCGCATCCATCGCCACCACCTTCATGCCGGCGCGCTGCCACATCTCGCGGATGCGGTCCACCGCCGCGGGATCGCTGTCGGCAAGCGGCGTCAGGATGCACCAGCGATCGGCGAAGAGCTCGGCGAAGCCGGCTTCGGGGCCGGAATGCTCGGTGCCGGCGACGGGATGGGCCGGCACGAAATGGACGCCCTTCGCCAGCAGCGGCGCCAGATCGCGGATCGCCGAGCCCTTGACCGAGCCGACATCGCTGACGATTGCGCCGGGCTTCAGCACCGGCGCGATGCGCCGCCCGATCTCGGCATAGGCGGACAGCGGCGTCGAGAGCACGATGAGATCGGCGCCCTCTGCTGCGACGGCGGCGTCGTCGGTGACGCGATCGGCGAGCTTCAGGCGCGTCACCGCATCGAGCGTCTCCTGGCGCTCGCAGGCGACGATCTCGCCGGCGAGACCGTCGCGCCGCAGCACGCGCGCCAAGGACGAGCCGATGAGGCCGATGCCGATCAGCGCGACGCGGCCGAACAGCGGCTTGCTCACGGCGACCTCAGGAAATCGGCGAGCGCGGCGACGACCGCGCGCATCTCCTCCTCCAGGCCGACGGTGATGCGGATGTGACCGGGGAGCCCGTACGCCCCCATCTTGCGTGTGAGGATCCCGCGCGCCTTGAGGAAGCTCCAGGCGGCGTCGCTGTCCTTGGGCTTCCCCGGAAACTGCGCCAGCACGAAATTGGCGACGGCGGGCGTCACCTCGAGGCCGAGCGCGCTGAGCTCGCGCTCGAGCCAGGGGCGCCAGATGCTGTTGTGCTCGCGCGCGCGCTCGACCGCCGCCACATCCTCCAGCGCCGCGATCGCCGCCGCCTGCGCCGGCAGGTTGACGTTGAAGACGCCGCGCACGCGGTTCAGCACGTCGATGATCGGCGCGCCGGCATAGCCCCAGCCGAGACGCAAGCCGGCGAGCGCATAGATCTTCGAGAAGGTGCGCAGCATGATGACGTTCTCGGCGCGCTCGGCGAGCTCGATGCCGGGCTCGTAATCGTTGCGGATGACGAACTCGGCGTAGGCGGCGTCGATGACGAGCAGGGTCGAGCGCGGCAGACCCGCATGGAGCCGCAGCATCTCCTCGCGCGGCAGGAAAGTGCCGGTGGGATTGTTGGGGTTGGCGATATAGACGAGGCGGGTCTTGGGCGAAACGCGCGCCAGGATGCCGTCGACATCGGCGGTGAGGCGGTTTTCCGGCACGGCGACCGGCGTCGCCCCGGCCGATTGCGCCGCGATCGGATACATGAGGAAGCCGTGGCGGCTGTAGATCACCTCGTCGCCCGCCCCGGCATAGGCGCGCGCCAGGAGGCTGATGAGCTCGTCCGAGCCGGTGCCGCAGACGATGCGCGCGGGATCGAGGCCGTAGCGGCGGCCGATCGCCTCGCGCAGCTCGACCGAGCCGCCGTCGGGATAGCGGAAGATCTCCGGCGCCAGCTTGCGATAGGCCTCGATGGCGCGCGGGCTCGGCCCGAGCGCACTCTCGTTCGAGGCGAGGCGAATGACGCGAGCGGTGCCTTCCGCCTTGGAATCGCCGCCGACATAAGGCGAGATGCCGAGAATGCCGGGCCGCGGTGTCGGATGTTCGTTCATGTCGACCGTCCAGTGGCGCGCAAGCCGAGCGCGCTCGGCGCGAAAGGCCTGGCATAGGAGCCGAGATGGGCGATGCGCACCACCATGGGAAGCGGCGCCAGCGCCGCGCCGAGGCGGGTATCGCCTTCCGCCACCATATCGTCGATCTCGAGCAGGTTCCAGGCGCTGCCGCCGCCCTGATGCTCGGCGAAGAGCGTGACGGTGAGGCCGGCGCCCTTGAGCGCGGCGATGAGGCGCGCGCGGCTCAGATCGCCGTCGAGCTCGAGGGCGATGAGGCTGCGGTCATCGCCGGTGGGGTCGGGCGCGCCGTGGCCCAAGGCGAGCGCATCGAAGCCGCCATCGCCGCGCGCGCTGCCGCGGCCGGCGAAAGGCAGCCGCGCGAAGACGCGGGGCGCGGCGGCGCCGGAATTCGCCAGCAGCGGCCACCACGGCGCCCTTTCGCCTTCCGCCGGCAGCGGCAGCACCGCCGCGGCGAGGCGCCCTTCGGCGAGCGAGCGCAGCACCTCGCCCACCGAATGGAAGGCGATCATCGGCGTTTGGCTGCCGAAATGATCGCGGGCGATGTCCCAGTAGTCCGGCATCTCCTCGAGCGCCGAGACGCCGACGGTGCACTCGCCCTGCATCATCACCGCGCCGCTGAAGAGCTCGCGCCAAAGCCGCACCAGAACGGCGCGCGGGAAGGGCCCCTTATGCCGCGCCACGAGACGGCGCAGGATCTGCGCCTCGCGGCCCGGGCGCAGCACCGGCGTGCCGCTCCGCTGCTTGGTGGCGGCGACGCCTTCGACGATGGCGGCGCGCTCCATGATGAGGTCGTGGAGCTGGTCGTCGATCTGGTCGATGCGCCGGCGCAGATCGTCGAGGGAGGACATGGGGCCTGGGCCAGAATGGGGGTCGTTCCGAGAGGCGATACTGATAGTTCGCCGGCCCGCCGAAAGCAAAGAAAACGTTGACAGGCCGGCGCCTTGCTTTCTACCTAGGCGACTTTCCCGCGGCATTTTCCCAGCTTCCGCCGAGAGATGACCATATCCGCGCCGTTGCCTGCCGGTGAGACCCGGGACCCCGACCGTCCCGGCTTCCGCCTCGTCGTCGAGGAAGCGCTGGCGCTCGACTGCGGCGTGGCGCTCGGCCCCTATACCATCGCCTACCAGACCTATGGCCGGCTCAATGCCGAGCGCTCCAACGCCATCCTCATCTGCCATGCGCTGACCGGCGACCAGTATGTCGCCGGGACCCATCCCGTCAGCGGCAAGCCCGGCTGGTGGGAGACGCTGGTGGGGCCGGGCAAGGTGCTCGACACCGAGCGCTATTATCTCGTCTGCGCCAATGTGCTGGGCGGCTGCTTGGGGTCGACCGGGCCGATGGAGGTGAACCCAGACACCGGCAAGCCCTGGGGCCTCGCCTTTCCCGTGATCACCATCGCCGACATGGTGCGGGCGCAGAAGAAGCTCATCGACCATCTCGGCATCGACAGCCTGTTCTGCGTCATCGGCGGGTCGATGGGCGGCATGCAGGTGCTGCAATGGGCGGCGTCGTTTCCCGAGCGCGTCTTCGCCGCGGTGCCGATCGCGACGGCGGCACGCCACTCGGCGCAGAACATCGCCTTCCACGAAGTCGGCCGCCAGGCGATCATGGCCGATCCGCAATGGCGCCAGGGCAACTACCTCGCCCTCGGCGAGCGGCCGGCGCGCGGGCTTGCCGTGGCGCGCATGGCGGCGCACATCACCTATCTCTCGGAACCGGCGCTGCACCGCAAGTTCGGCCGCAATCTGCAGGACCGCTCGACGCTCACCTACGGCTTCGACGCCGACTTCCAGGTGGAGAACTATCTGCGCCACCAGGGCATCACCTTCGTCGAGCGGTTCGACGCCAACTCCTATCTCTACATCACCCGCGCCTGCGACTATTTCGATCTCGCCGCCGAGCATGGCGGGCAGCTCGCCAACGCCTTTCGCGGCATCAAGACGCGCTTCTGCTGCATTTCCTTCACCAGCGACTGGCTCTATCCGACGGCGGAGAACCGCGCCATCGTCCATGCGCTGAACGCGGCCGCGGCCAATGTCAGCTTCGTCGAGATCGAGACCGACAAGGGCCACGACGCCTTCCTGCTGGAGGAGCCGGAATTCTTCGCCACCTTGCGCGGCTTCCTCGACGGCTGCGCGCGCCATCGCGGGCTCGAGCCGCAGTGAGCGCCGACGGCACGCTGCGTCCCGGCGGCACCGCCGCGCTGCGCGGCGATCTCCGCCTCGTCGCCGACATGATCGAGCCGGGCTCGCGCGTGCTCGATGTCGGCTGCGGCGAGGGCGAGCTCCTGGCCTATCTCGCGCAGGAGAAAGGCGTCGACGGGCGCGGCATGGAGCTGTCGCAGTCGGGGGTCAATGCCGGCGTGCGCCACGGCCTCTCGGTGATCCAGGGCGATGCCGACCACGACCTTCAGGACTATCCCTCGGACGCCTTCGACTATGTCGTGCTGAGCCAGACCTTGCAGGCGACGCGCCAGCCGAAGAGCGTCATCTCGCATCTCGTCCGCATCGGCCGCCGCGCCGTCGTCTCGTTTCCCAATTTCGGCCACTGGCGCATCCGCCTCCGCCTGCTGCGCCAGGGCCGCATGCCGGTGACGCCGGTGCTGACCCATGCCTGGTACGAGACGCCGAACATTCATCTCTGCACCATCCTCGACTTCATCGCCCTCTGCGAGGAGCTCGGCGTCGTCATCGAGCGGAGCGTGACGCTCGACCGCAACGGCCTCCCCTATCGCCTCAATCCGCGCGGCACGCTCGCCAATCTGATGGCCGAGCAGGCGCTGTTCCTGCTGCGCCGCGACGAGAGGCGGTAGCCCCGGGCGGCGGCGCAATCGCGGTCGCCACCATCAGAACGCGGCT
>DASQSR010000413.1:0-12353 GCA_035642295.1 Allostellaceae bacterium
CCCGCGACGCGGCGCTGAGCCGTCAGCGACCGGTGCCGGAGCCGGTACTGCCGGTCGAACCCGGAGCCCCGCTCCCGGTGGTGCCCGGGTTGGTCGTGCTGCCCGGACCGTAGGCGCCGGGGCTGGACGCACCGCCGGGGCTGGTCGTGCTGCCGGAGCCGCTGTCGTTCGGGCTCATCGTGCTGCCGGAGCCCGACGTGCCCGGGTTCATCGCGCCGGGCGTCGTATCGGATCCGGTGCCGCCCGGGCTCTGCGTGCTGCCGGTGCCGAGCCCGCCCGTGCCAGCCGCACCACCCGCGCCGCCAGCGCCTTGAGCCAGCGCAAGCGGCGCCGCGAGCGCCAGCAGCGCCGCGGTCGCGACCGTCGCGAGGATGGGTGTTGCTTTCTTGTCCTTCATCAGCATTCCCTTCGGGTCGATTACAGAAAAAGGGCGGCAGCCGCCGCTCTTCACCGGTCAACCCGAGGCGCGATGCCGGCGTTCCCCGCTAACGTCTGAGCAAGCTTGCCTCGCCGCTGCTCGCCCGTTGCGCAAGCGCGTGCCGGCGACGCGCCGGGATTAAGCAGCTTGGCGCTCTTGACGCGCCGGGCGAAAGCGCAGGACAGTCGCGCCAGGAGCGAAAGGAGGCGCCATGGATCGCGATCCCACCCCCGACCGGCCGAACGCGCCGAGCGCAGCCGACGCGCTGCTGCAGGGGCTGAAGGCGCATGGCGTCGAGTATTTCTTCGCCAATCCCGGCACCGACTTCCCGTCGATCATCGAGGGCTTCGCCCGCGCCGGCGAGAGCGGCGCCGCGGTGCCTCGGCCGCTGCTGGTGCCGCACGAGACGGCAGCGGTGGCGATGGCGCACGGCGTCTACATGGTCTCGGGCCGGCCGCAGGCGGTGATGGTGCACACCAATGTCGGCACCGGCAACACCATCAACACGCTGATCAACGCGGCACGGGACAATGTGCCGATGGTGCTGATGGCCGGCCGCTCGCCGCTGAGCGAGAAGGGTCATCGCGGCGCGCGCACGCGCTACATCCAATGGGCGCAGGAAATGTTCGACCAGGCGGGCATGGTGCGCGAGATCGTCAAATGGGATTACGAGCTGCGCCTGCCGGACCAGGTGGAGGAAGTGCTGGCGCGCGCCTTCGAACTGGCGATGAGCTCGCCGCGCGGGCCGGTCTATCTCACCTTGCCGCGCGAGATCCTGGCGAGCGCCGCGAGCGCCACCGGGAAAGCGCCGCCGCGGCGCCAGCCGCCCGAGCCGCCCTATGCCGATCCGCAAGCGATCGACACGCTGGCCGAGTGGCTGGCCGCGGCGAAGAAGCCGCTGATCATCACCGCCGGAATCGGCCGCACCCCCGGCGGCGTGGCGGCGCTCGCCCAGCTCGTCGAGCGTTTCGCGCTGCCGGTCGTCGCCTTCAACCCGCGCTTCCTCGCGCTGCCCTCGACCCATCCGATGCATCAGGGCTTTCAGCCGCGGCCGCTGATCGAGGAGGCGGACGTCGTGCTGGTGGTCGAATGCGACGTGCCGTGGATTCCCTCGATCGAAGGGCCGCCCGAGAGCGCGCGCATCGCTCATCTCGGCGAGGATCCTGCCTTCGCCCGCTATCCCCTGCGCGGCTTTCCCGCCGATCTCTCGATCACCGCCGCGGCGCCGGCGGCGCTGGCTGCGCTCGAGCGCGCGCTGGCGACGCGGCTCTCGCAGGACGCGCCGGCGATCGTCATGCGCCGCCATGCGCTGGCGGAGCGCGCGGCCGAACTCGCCCAACGCCGGCGCGCCGAGACCGACCGCGACGGGCAAGCAGACTATATCACGCCGGCCTTCCTCAGCCGCGCCATCGGCGAGGCGGTGGGAACCGAGGCCATCATCGTCAACGAATATCCGCTGCGGCTCGAGCATTGCCCGCGCAGCCTCCCCGGCAGCTATTTCGGCCTCAGCCCGGCGGGCGGGCTCGGCTGGGGTTTCGGCGCCGCGCTCGGCGCCAAGCTCGCCGCGCCCGACAAGCTGGTAGTGGCGACCTTGGGCGATGGCGCCTATGTCTTCGCCAATCCTACCGCCTGCCACTGGGTGGCGGCGGCGGACGAGCTGCCGATCCTGGTGGTCGTCTTCAACAACGGGCTTTACGGCGCGGTGCGCAACGCGACGCTCGACCTCTACAAGAGCGGCGCCGCCGCGCGCGACGGCGCCCGCCTCCTCGCCGATCTCGGGCCGAGCCCGGCCTACGAGAAGCTGGTCGAGGCGAGCGGCGGCTATGGCATCCGCGTGGAGAAGCCGCAGGAGCTCCTGCCGGCGCTCGAGCGCGCCGTCGCGGTGGTGACGCGCGAGAAGCGCCAGGCGCTGGTCAATGTTATCTGCCGGTATTGAGCTGTCGGCTGTCAGCTGAGTCGTCAGTCGTCAGTGATCAGTTGGGCCGGGCGCTGAAAGCTCGCGGCTGACGGGGCTAGCCCGAACCGTGCGGCTCTCGCGATTGCTGCGCAATCGCTGCCGCCGCCGCGGACGAACGCACTACGCGCGTTCGCCTTGTGTCAAGCGAAAAGCGACGGGGAGGGGTGTGATTCACTGGTGTACACCAGTGACTCATTTTTCTGCGGGGTGATTCGCTGACTCACTCGGCAAAGCTGTCAGATGAGTCGCCAGTTGCCGCACAAACTGCGCTGGAAGCTGACGGCTAACGGGGCTAGCCCGAACCGTGCGGCTCTCACGATTGCTGCGCAATCGCTGCCGCCGCTCGCGACAACGCTGCGCGTTGCGCGGGGTTCACGATGTCAAAGAGCGTCGGCTTGAGGCTAGCACAGCGCCCCACAGGGACGCGGATCATTCTGCCGTGCCGTCGGGGCCGACGCGCGGGAACTCGAAGAATTCGCGATTGACGAGGGCGCCGCCCTCGCGCTCGACGCGGCGGATATAGACGCTTTCGATGAGGTCGCGCGTCTTGGGATCGACCGCGATCGGGCCGCGCGGGCTGATGAAAGCGATCTCCTTGAATGCCGCCATCGCCTTGTCGGGGTCGATCTTGCCGCCGAGCCGGTCGATGACCTCGGCGATGGCGTGCATGCCGTCATAGCCTGCCACCGCCATGAAATTGGGCTCGGGCTTCGGTCCGAAAGCGGCTGACCAATCGGCGAGGAACTGTTTGTTCTCGGTGCTCGGATGCGCGACGGAATAGTTCTGCGCGCTGATGACGCCCAAGGCGGCATCGCCCAAGGTGTCGATCACCGTCTCGTCGATGATCTCGGTGCCGCCGAGCAGCTTGATCCCCTGACGCGGCAGACCGAGCGCGACATAGGACTTCATAAAGGCGATCGGCTGCTCGCCCGAGGGGATGAAGAGGAAGATGCCCTGCGGCGCCAGGTCCTTGATGCGCTGGACGTAAGGCGCGAATTCGAGGGTGGTGATCGGGATGCGGACGCTGCCGACGACGGTGCCGCCGCCGGCGGTGAAGGCCTTGGTGAAGGCCGCCTCGGCCTCATAGCCCGGCGCGTAATCGGCGACCGCGACATAGACGCGGGTGATGCCGTTGCGCGCCGCCCAAGCGGCGAGCGGCGACACGATCTGCGAGAGGGTGAAAGAGAAGCGCACGATATAGGGCGATTTCGCGGTGATGGACGAGGTCGCGGCGTTGAGCACCACCATCGGTGTCTTCGCCTCGGTGGCGAGCGGCGCCACGGCGAGCGCCTCGGGCGTCAAGCCGAAGCCGGCGAGGAAATCGACCTTGTCGCGGGTGATGAGCTCCTGCGCGAGGCGCTTGGCGAGATCGGGCTTCGCGCCTTCGCTGTCCTTCTGCAGGAGCTCGATCCTGCGGCCGGCGACGGTGTCGCCGTGCCGCTTCAGATAGAGCGCCATGCCGTTGCCGATCTGCCGGCCGAAATCGGCGAAGGGGCCGGAGAAGGGCAAGAGCACGCCGATCTTGATGGGCGGCTCGGCGTCGGCGGCGCGGGCGGGGATGTTGGCAACGAACAGGGCGAGGGCGGCCAGGATGGCGAGGGTCAGAGTCTTGCCTTTCACCCCCACCCCTCCCTTCCCCTTCAAGGGGGAGGGGGAATTTGGTTTTGCGGGAGGTGCGGGAGCCATGATCAGCGCCTCAGAGGGGAATGGCGAGGAGGGTGTCGATGCGGCGGCTGTCGCAGAGGACGAGCTTCTCGACGAAGAGCGGCTCGGGGCCGCGGAAGCTGACGCGGTCGAGATAGCGCCCGGAGCTGAAGATCGCGGTGGCGCCGTCATGCATGATGCGCAGGACGAGATAGTTCGATTGCGCGCTGACGATGCCGTCGCTTTCGCCGAGGATCAGTGTCGAAGAGACGAGATGGCGATAGCGCTGCGCCTCGTAGACATTGGCTTGGCGCAGCGAGGCGACGCGGTCGCTCAGCATGGCGCGGCTGTCGGCGAAGAACACGCCGATGGGCAGCTTCTCTTCGTAGTTCTCGGCCGAGATGATCTGATAGCGGCAGGGATCGGCGAAGAAGCCCGGCCATTCCTCGAGCCGGTCCTCGTCGAGGCAGGCGACGTAGCGGGCGAGAAGCCGCTCGAGCGCGAACTGCGTGCCGATGTCGGGCGCCATCAGAAGCCCATCAGCCGGCGATAGACCTGCCAGAAGCCGCGCACCGCCGTCTCGGTGGCGCGGCTGTCGGTGGAGGCGACGCCGCTGCCGCCCATCGCGACGATCGAGGCGTCCTCCTCGGCACCGGGCAGCGCGCGCTGGATGAAGCCGCCGACGGCGCCGTCCTCCATCGAGATGTAGCCGCCGGGGCCGACCAGGTTCGACTGCTTCTGCCGGCGCATCAGCATCGCCTCGTCATCGTCCTCATAGCCGATATAGGTCCAGAGCAGCTCGGTCTCGCCGGTGCCGCGCGGCACGATCTGGCGCAAGGCGAGGCTGTTCTGGATCTGCTGGACGACGCAGGTGGGAAAGATGGTGAGGATCTGGAGCGTGATGCCGTCGCCAAACTCGTCGACGCCGTCCAGCATGGAGGGATCGGCGAGGCGGTAATCTTCGCGCTTGGCGCGGAGCGCGGTGGCGTCGTATTCGGCGCTGGGGCGGTCGGTCGCGCGCATCGAGTAGCTGACGTGATGCGCGCCGCTGTCATCGACGATGATGCCGCCCTGCTGCGACAGCCGGTTCATGCGGAAGGTGGTGAAGAAGGCGTGCAGCAGGCTGGCGTGATAGGAGTCCTTGTTGTTCTCGACATAGACCTTCCAGTTGTTGGGCAGGATCTGGCTGTTGTAGCCGAGCAGCCGCACGGGCTTGCGCAAAACGCGGCGGACGCGCGCGGCGATCTCGGGCCCGAGATAGCGCTCGACCGGCGGCGTCTCGGCCGAGAAGGTGGCGAAGACGATGCCGGCGAAGCTCTCGACGCGGAGCCGCCGCAGATTGTGGTCCTCGCGCTTGAACTCCGGCGGCATGCCGCCCTTGCGGTTGATGCCGCGCTCGAAGGTGACGCCGGTGAGGGTGCCGCGGAGATCATAGGTCCAGTTGTGGTAGACGCAGCTGATCTCGCGGCCATGGCCGCTGCGCTTCAGGCAGAGCAGCGCGCCGCGATGGGCGCAGCGGTTCTCGAAGGCGTTGAGGCTGCCGTCGAGGTCGCGGGCGACGACCACCGGCACGTCGCCGACGAAGCTGGTGCGCCAATCGCCGGGATGAGGCAGCTCCGCCTCGAGGCAGACGAAGTTCCAGACCGGCCCCATGAAGATCCGCGCCCGCTCCTCGGCATAGATGTCGGCGCGGCTGTAGAGGGGATAGGGGACGCGGGTCAGCCCCTCGCGCGGCCAGGCGAGATCGACGGCGTTGCGCATGGCGCTCTCCTTCCCCTTTGTCTTGCCCCCATCATCGGCGGCTTCGGCCGCGGCCGCAATCCCGTCGCGCGGCGGCCGGCTCAGCCGCGCCGGGGCTCGTAGAGGCGCGCGACCGAAGCGCTGTCCGCCATCTCGTGGCCACCGGCGACATAGCGCGTGTATTGCGCCACCGCCGCCTCGACCACTGGGAGCGCGCAGCCCCGCTCGGCGATGAAATGGCGGACATTCTTCAGATCCTTCGCCAGCTGGCGGGCATAGCTGCGCGGTGGGTCGAAGGCGCGGGCGCACATCTGCGGATAGATCTTCTGCAACAGGGCGCTGTCGGCAAAGCCGCCGGCGAGGCAGTCCGGGAGCTTCGCCGCATCGAGCCCGGCGGCCTCGGCCAGCGCCAGCGCCTCGGCCATCAGCACATAGCCGGTGCCGACGATCGCCTGGTTGATGATTTTTGCCGTCTGCCCCGCACCCAGCGCCCCGACATGGGTGAAGCGGCCGGCCATGTCCTGCATCAGCGGCCGGATGGCGGCGATGTCGGTGGCATCGCCCCCGGCCATTACCGTCATGCTGCCGTCGCGCGCCGCCCCCGGGCCACCCGAAACCGGCGCGTCGATCCAGCGCATGCCGTTCCGCTGTCGGAGGCGCGCGGCGATGTCGCGCGTCGCATCGGGGTTGATGGTCGAGTGATCGACGACGATCTTGGCCTGGCCCGCGGCAGCGGCGAGCCCCTGGCCCTCGGCGCCGAAGCAGCAATTCTCGACGGCCGCGGCATCGAGGACGCAGAGCAGCACGATATCGCTGGCGGCGGCGACCTCGGCGGGTGAGGCGGCAATGCGCGCACCGGCCGGCGCAATGCGCTGATAGCGGTCGGGCGTCAGGTTCCAGGCGGTGACCGGCCAGCCCTTGTCGCGGAGGCGCAGCACCATCGCCTCGCCCATGAGGCCGATGCCGACGAAGCCGAGGTTCTTTATTGCCGTCATCTGGCGCTCCCTGTGCTCGTTCTGAAACATCGTGCCGACATTACCCCCCTCCCTTCCCTCCCCCTCAAGGGGGGAGGGGATTTCGGGGAGATCGCGATAGGAGATCTTTCGAACTCTTTTCGATCGCTCAAGCATAGCTTGCCCCTCCCCCCTTGAGGGGAGGTTGGGAGGGGGGTGTGGCGGGCGCGATGATGGTAAGTTGGCGCCGGCACGGAGGGCGGGCGATTTCGGGGAATGGTGTGATCGAGGTGTATCGGAGCCGGTGGTCGCCGCTGCTGCGGCGGCTGCTGATCGGCCTTCTGGTGCTGATGGCGCTGCCGGTGCCGGTGATCCTCGTCTATCGCTTCGTGCCGCCGCCGCTGACGCCGCTGATGGTGATCCGCGCGGTTGAAGGCGAGCCGATGCATCGGCAATGGGTCCCCTATAGGCGGATCGCGCCGGCGCTGCCGCGCGCGGTGATCGCGTCGGAGGACGAGCGGTTCTGCTCGCATCACGGCTTCGACTGGGTCGAGATCGACAAGGCCTATGACACCTACGAGGCGGGCGGAAGGCTGCGCGGCGCCAGCACGATCAGCCAGCAGCTCGCCCGCAACCTCTTCCTCTGGCCCGGCGGCGGCTATCTGCGCAAGGGGGCCGAGGCCTATATCACGGTGCTGCTCGAGGCGCTGCTGAGCAAAGAGCGCATTCTCGAACTTTATCTCAACGTCGTCGAATGGGGCGACGGCATCTACGGCGCCGAAGCGGCGGCGCGCGCGCATTTCGGCCGCCCGGCAAACGCGCTGACGATGCGGCAGGCGGCGCTGCTCGCTGCCATCCTGCCGGCACCGCGGGAATGGCGGCCGGAGCATCCGACGCGCTTCCTCGAGGAGCGCACCGACACGATCGAAGCGCGCATGCGCGACGTCGCCGTGCCGGGCCGCGGCGGCTGCCGCTAGCTATAGCCCGGCGCCTCCGTCACCACTTGTTGCGCAGCTCGCGCAGCTTCAGGAACACGGTCTTGGCGTCCGGCGCCTCGGGGAGATCGGGGAAGGCCTCGCGCAGGCGCCGGATCACCGACGGGCTGGCGAGGCGGAAGAAAGTGTTGATCTCCTTCTCCAGCGCCAGGGTGGTGACGAGCGGATGGCCGGGGTCCTGCTGCTCCATCGCCGGCAGCATCGACTTCGCCTTGGCGTTGTCGGGCTCGCGGTCGAGGGTGAAGGCGAGGTTGCGGGCGATGTAGTCATGCCCGGGATAGACCAGCGTGCTCCCCGGCAAGCTCGCGAGCTGGCGGACGAAGGTGTTGTAGAGCTCTTCGGGATGGCCGCCATTGTGGCAGTTGCCGGCGCCGGCATTGAACAAGGTGTCGCCGCAGAAGAGCGCCGGGTGATCGCCATGCGCCCGCAAGCTGATATGGCACATGGTATGGCCGGGCGTGTCGAGGCATTCGAGCTCGACGGTCTTGCCGATCTTGATGACGTCGCCGGCGCGGAGCCCGCGGTCGATGCCCTCGATCCGGTCCCGCGCATTGGCATGCGCCAGGAGCTTCGCGCCGGTGGCGGCGATCATCGCGGCATTGCCGCCGGTGTGGTCGCGATGCTCATGCGTGTTGAGAATCTGCGTGATGCGCCAGCCCTTCGCCTTGGCGGCGGCGAGGCATTTCTCATGATCGAGCGGGTCGACCGCCAGCGCTTCCCCCGTCGCCGCGCAGGCGATGAGGTAGTTGAAGTTGCGATAGGCGTTCGCCGTCCAGATCTGTTCGACGATCATGGCTTGCCCTCCCGGCATCAATCGGCCGAGTGTAGGAGCGCCGGCGGCGCCGCGCCATCCTCTGCCCGCGCGCCTCAGATCCAGACGTCGTTCGCGGCAGTGCGCTCGCCGCCTTCATGGCCGGTGTTGCGCACGCCGCGCGGCTCGATCAGCAGCAACTTCACTTCGCCGGCGGCATAGGGCTTGTGCTCTACGCCCTTGGGGACGACGAACATTTCGCCCGCCCGGAGCGTTACGGCGCCGTCGCGGAAGTCGATCCTGAGCTCGCCCTCGAGGACGATGAACGTCTCGTCGGTGTCGCGGTGATCGTGCCAGATGAAGTCGCCCTTGAGCTTCACCAGCTTGAACTGGTAGTCGTTCATCTCGGCGATGACCCTGGGCTGCCAAAGCTCGCCGATGAGGCCGAGCTTCTGCCGGAAATTGATGGCCTTGTAGGTCATAGGATGCTCCGCGGCTGGATGGGCCGGCGGCCCATCACGCCCGAACCCGTGCGATACGCCGAGGGCGGAATGCGAGTATAGGGTAGCGGAGGCGCGCTGCCGAGCGCACGCCGCCTTGACCTGGATCAATGCTGTTCCGGCAGATGCGGTCGAGGATGAGGGTTTGCCGCCCCGCTGGCGGCAAAAGGAGTTGTCATGCACTGCATCATCGCCGCTACCGACGGTTCCGAGAGCGCCGACCGGGCCGTCGATTTCGCTGCCGATCTCGCCGCCAAGTTCGACGCCAGGCTCATCTTGATGCATGTGGTCGCGGGAACGACGCTCAGCGCCAAGCCGAACAGCCTTGCCCATCCCCAGGTGGAGCTGCGAGCGAGGGCGCGGCTGGAGACCACGTCGATCGCCGAGGTGGTGACGGAAGCGGCCGAGAACCTTCTGGACAGGGTCCGGTACCGCGCCGCGGTGCGCGGCGCACGGCACATCGAGAGCGAGGTCCGCGCCGGCGCCGCGGCCGAAGCCATCATCGCCGTCGCCGAGGAGCGTCAGGCCGACGGGATCGTGCTGGGACGGCGCGGCCATGGCCGCCTGGCCCGGCTGCTGCTCGGCAGCGTCTCGGAGAAAGTCGCAGCGCATGCGTCGTGTCCGTTGATCCTGGTGCCCTGAGGGAGAACTCCGAATTGCGCTGCGTCAAGGCGCGCCGTCCCGCGTTTGCCAAAGATGCGGTGGTTTTCGTCAAGGAGACTCCCATGCCCAAAAAGCGCATCACCTGGATCGTCATGGCCGACGGCAGCCGCGCGCGGATCGTGGTCCGCCGCCAGGAGGCCCCGGGTTTCGAGGTCGTGTCGGAATGGGCCTCGCCCGAGGCGCGCGTGCCGTCGCGCGAGATCTGGTCGGATCGGCCCGGCCGGACCCAGGAGAGCGCAAACACCGCCCATCACGGCATCGGCCACAGCCACGACCCGCATGAAGAGCGCAAGGCGGCGTTCTCGCGCGACCTGGCCGAGCGGCTCAACCGCGCGGCGGAAGAAAAGCGCTTCGACGCGCTCATTCTGTTCGCGCCGGCACGCTGCCTTGGCGAACTGCGCGGCACGCTCGCCGAGGCGGCGCGCGCCAGGATCAAAGGCGAAGCGCCGAAGGACCTGACCAAGCTGCCGCTGGAGCAGCTGCCGCGCCACCTGGACGCACTGGCCGAAGGCTGATCGACGCGCCGCCGCTATTGCACCCGAGCTAGGCGGCAGCGGCGATCCACGCCGCAATGGCGGGCCACGCCTCCTTCAGCGTGCGCGAGCCCATGAACAGGCCGATGTGGCCGCCGGGAACGAGCTTCTTCTCGATCTTGGCTTTTGCCGTGCCGAGATATTTCTCGGCGTCGAAGACCTGCTCCTTGGTGGTGATGTCGTCGGCCTCGCCGGCAAGCAGGTACACCGGACAGGTTATATCGCCAAGGCTCAATCGCCGGCCAAGACCGACGAAACGGCCTTTGGCGAGCCGGTTCTCCTTGAAGAGCTGCACGATCGCCTGGAGATACCACCGCCCCGGCAGGTCGATGGGGTTTTCATACCAACTCTCGAAGGTCTCTTCCTTCCTGAGGTAGGCGGGATCGTCGACGTGCTCGTAGAGATCGATGTGCTGCTTGATGTAGTGCTCCGCGGGATGCATGTTCTTCCATCCGCGCAGCATGGTCGCGCCGCGCATCAGACCGCCGCCGACGGCGACCAGGTCCTCGTAGAAGCTCGTCGGATAGGCATGCGCCATGCGCTTGATGGGGCCATTGCCGGCGTCGGTGTCGATCGGCGATCCCGCCAGCACCAGGCTTGCCACCTTGTGGGGGAAGCGCGCGGCGTACATCGCCGACATCCAGCCGCCCTGGCAGAGACCAACCAGGTTGACGCGCCCTCCGAGATCATCGATTGCGACGTTGAGCTCGGCGAGGTATTGGTCGATCTCCAAATCCTTCATGTCTTCCGTGGCCGACTTCCAATCGGTGAGAAAGAGCCGGCCAAGCCCGTGCGCCAGCAGCGTCTCCATGAGGCTCTGCCCCTTGTGATAATCCGCGATCATGGCCGAATGCCCGGCGTAGGGTGCATCGACGACAGTCGGAACGCCCGTCGCCTGCGGCGCCGAGTAGTCGCGGAACAGCACCGTCCGGAGGTCCAGCATGATGCGGTTCGCGGTCGCGAGCTTGGGCCTCAGCCGGTGATGGAGCTTTTCCTCCTCGGCAAGGAACGCGAGGTTCTTCCCGTAGAGCTCCAAGCCTTCGTCGACCATCCGAGCCGCCGCGGCCATCGGCCAGAACAGGGGGACGCCGATCCTCGTCAGATCGTCGTGAGAAACCTCGGCTTGGTTGGCCATCTCTGCCCTCCTGTTGGCTGACGAATTACAGGCGTCTCGCGTCATTCTCCCCAAGCCAGGAAAAGCCCGATGTCGCCGGGCATTCCGCCGGGGAATTCGAGGACGCGAGCGGCGAGGCGAAATCCGTGCGGCTTCAGGTCCCGCTCCCATCGCAAATAGATCTCGGCGGCGTCGCCGCGGAGCGTGCCTTGCCACCCGCGCTCCTCCACGTTGATCGCGCGGCCGCCATCACGGCACAGCTGGCTTGGAAACCGCAGCACCAGGAACTCCTCCTGGCCCTGTTCCGCCGCCTGACGCGCCTCGTGCAGAAGCGAACGCCAGGTCTCATCGGAGATGTGATCATCGATCATCTCGGCGACCCGGCGCTGCCGCTCTTCGGCCGCAGCGAGCCGCGCTTTGTCGTAACGCTCCCCCTGCTTGCGCTTGAAATCGATCACCAGCGCGCGAAAGCCCGCGGCCATCGCTCCGGCGCTGTCCGCTTCGGCCGGCGGCGGCGCGAGGCTCGCCTCACCCTGACGCCCCCGGTGGTGTGCGAAACGCTCATCGAGCCCGGCGAGTGCGCCGGACAGGAATCTGCCGCTCGGCGCGCCCTCCATCGCGGGCTTCTCCGCCGAAAGGGCTCGCAGCAGGTCCGCCCGGCTGACAATGCCGGTGATGCGGCCATCGCGCACGACCGGCACCCGCTTGATGCGATAGGTGGTCAGCAGCCGCGCAATCTCGCGGACTTCGGTCTCCTCGCCGACCGTGACGACAGGCTTGGACATCACCGCGGCCGCCCGGCGGTCGGGCGTGCGGACGGCTGCCAGAAACTCGGCGTTGAGCGTTTCACCTTCCGCAAGCAGGGTCAGCCACCAATCGCGGCGCGCTTCCCGTTCTGCGTCGTCGCGGCCGATGAGGTCTCCTTCGCTGATCATGCCGATCGGAGCTCCGGCGCTGTCGACGACCGGCGCCGCGCTGATGCCGCGACGCAGGAGGAGCTGGGCCACCTCGCGCGTCGGGGTGTCGGGCGCTACCGAAACCACCTGCGCCGTCATGATGTCGCGTGCCTTCATTGCCGCTGATCC
>DASQSR010000414.1:0-2222 GCA_035642295.1 Allostellaceae bacterium
GTTCGAATTCGCCTTTCCCGGGTTTCGGGATGGGACCCTGGCGCCCTATGGGCGGTGGGAATACGCGCATAATGACTGGCTCGAGGCGCTGTTCACGCTGGGCGTTCCCGCCGGACTGCTGTTGTGGTTCGCGGTCGCGTGGATCCTGGCGCGATGCGGCAAGGCCGCCCTGAGCCGCGGCCCGATGTCGCTCTATGGCGCGATTGCCTTGAGCGCCGGCGTCCTGGCGATCACGCATTCGCTGGTGGACTTCGTTCTGCAGATCCAGGGCTTCGCCCTGCCGCTGACTGGCATTTTGGGGATCGGCGTGGCGCAGTCATGGCCGCGCACCGAGGAGCCGCCGCTCACGACTTCGCGAGGCGCCTCCGCCAGGCTCGTTTCACCACGGCCTCGAGCTTGATCCGCGCCAGGGCGGTGCGCAGGGCGCGGTCGGCGAGCGCGGTCACGGCGCACAAGGCGCCGGCGCAGAGCGCGCGCAGCGTCGCGCCAAAAATATAGATGTTTGCTTCGCGCCAGGCGCGGTCGCCGAGCCGCGCCTTCCATTCCATCTCGCCCATGCCGAAATCGAGCTGATAGGGCCGTCCCGGCGGCGCCGCGTCGCAGACCTGCGCCAGCGCTTCGATGACCAGGAATATCCCCGGGGCGTAGCGCCCATAGGCCTGATCATAGGCGAGGAAATCGTTGTAGAGGACGCCGTCCCAAAGCGACAGAATCCAGAACGAGCGCGGCTGGTCGTCGAGATAAAGGATGAACGCGCGCAGCGAGCCGCGCGCCGCCTCGAGGGCGAGCCGGCGGCGCATTCTCTCACCGGCATGAAAGCCGACGCCGAGGGCGCGCTGATAGGACGCGCGGGCGACGCCTTCGGCGTCCCGCAGCAGGCGGTCGAGCTCGTTCTCGTGGCGGAAGCCGTCGATCCTGACGCGCTCGACGAAATCCGCCCGGAGGCGCTTCGCCCGGCGTCGCTGCTGGCTGCGCTCGTTGGCCGAAAGGCTGGCCAGGAAGGCGCCGGGGCCGGTGGGAAGTCGCCGCGCTCGGTGCACGAGCACCGAGGGGAAATGATCGCGCCGCCAAAAGCCCGGCACGGTCCTGGCGCCGTCGTAGAGCGGTGAGTCGATCGGCGCATAGTGCAGCATCGCGGCGTCCGCCTCTCGCGCGCGCAGCGTTGCGAGGATCGTCGCAATGAAAGCGCGATCGACTTCCGCCGAAGGCTCGCCGACCCGGCCGCCATAGAGGAAGTTGAGGAGCCGCAGCGTCGGGGTGCGAACGCCGAGATAGCCGATCCGGGCGGGGATGGGCCGCCGCTCCAAACGCGCCAACAGGAGCGCCACCGGCCGGCCGGCGCGGTAGGCCGCGAGGATGTGCGGCCGCATCGCTTCCGGCAGGCTGCCGAGGATCAACGCATAGAAATCGACCTCGGCGTCGCGATGCCCACGGCATGACCGCCAGAATTCGCCGACGGCGTCCGCCTCGCCGATCGATCGGAACACGCGGATTTCGACCGGCCTTTCTGCGGCTTCGGCCACGATCGCGGCGCGCTCCTTGCGAGGATCGGCCAACGGGCCGCTACTTGTCGGTCGAATCGAGACCGAACCACTTGTTCCTGACGGAGTCATAATGGACGCGCGTGTCGTAGAGCTTGACCTTGAGCTTGAGATCGAGCGCGGTGAGCCGGCCGATCTGCTGCGACAAAGTGTATTCGGCCACGTGAAGATCGTGCTGCGTCTTCGCCAGCGAGATCTGGTCGGTGTAGAGCTGCTGCTGAGCATTGAGCACGTCGACGATGGTGCGCGTTCCCGCGAGCTGCTCCGCCTGCATGCCATGGACCGAAAGCTTGTCGGCCACAATCGCTTTTTCGAGCGCGGCAATGCCTTTGCGCGACGCCACGATCGTCTGCCAGGCCTGCCCCGCGGTTTGAACCGCCTGTTTGCGCGCATCGTCGGTCGTCGCCTTGGCCACCGCTACCGCCTGAATTGCCTGCCGCGTCATCGACCAGTTCGTGCCGGCTTCGTAGAGCGGCACGCTCAGCTGGGCATAGATCTGGGCTTGCGTCGTGGTGAGACTGGGCAGCTGGCTGCCGTCGTACCGCGACCCCTCGGCGACGACACTGACGGTCGGGAGCAGCTTCGCGCGGTTGGCGTCGACCGTGTGCTCGTCCGAAAGCTCGTCGAAAGTGTCGGCGATGACCGTGGGATTGTGGGTCGCGGCGAGGGTTACGGCCTGGT